>QKCS01000259.1 GCA_003246795.1 Alphaproteobacteria bacterium | reverse complement strand
CGCCCGATGAAGCAATGCTGGCTGAAGCGGAAGTGACGGATGATGTTCTTCGCACGATTCGCTTCGCCCGCCTTGTTGCCCATGCTGAGCATCCAGTGGTTGCCCTCGACGACTTTCCATTCGCCGCCAACGTGGCGCGCCTGAACGTTGTGCCAATTGAAGTTGATGCAGTCCTCGTTGAAGCCGAGTCCGCCGCCGCCAGGACCGCCGCCGCCCGTGTACCGCCGGACCGACGAAATCATGTCGTTCCAGCCGCCCGGAACCAGACTGGACACGTTGCTCGAAACGACGCGGCAACGCCCGCCGTAGTTCACGTGTTCGCACACCTCCCACGCGCCCGAACCGCTGACCCGCAGGCTCGAGGCGATGTCGTTCCATCCCCGCGGCACGAGGCTGGGCGTATCGCTGTTGATGAAGAGCCGCGCGCCACCGTAGTTCACGTGCTGATACAGCGTGATCCCCGAAACGCCGCCGCCGCCCGGAGGCCAACCCGGCCATCCACCGACGTGCTTGCGCATCAAGCCGCGCACGACATACGGCCTGCGCCCCGATCCGTCCGTGAACCGCGTGTAGACAGCGTAGGACAGCTGGGCGCCCGGACGCGCTGTGATGATCATCGTCTTGCGCGCAAAGCCCGGATTAAAGTTGGCGATGATCTCTGTCGCGCTGGTCGCCGGGTTCGCTGAAGGACTCGGCGAATACGCCACGGCGTCCACCTTGCCCCAATCGCAGTCCGTTGGATGGCATTGACCCCACGCGCGAACGTCGAGGTTGCCGCCGCCGTCGAACGTGATGCGAAGGCGCGTGATGTCGCTGGTGTTCGGGTCGTTGTTACGCCAATTCCCCGTGAATTCGCCGTAGCCGGCAGCGAATGCCGGTCCGGCGAACAATGCCGCGGCTGCGGCAAAGAGCGCGAGTGTGCGCATGACTTCTCTCCTTCCTGTCGTTCCGGGCCGAACCGATCGGCCGCGAATGGCGCGAAATGTAGGGCCGGCGTTCAGCGCTCCTAAGACACAGCTGTCACACACGACCCCGTTGTCCTCCGTTCATCTTCACCATCCGTTGGCGCTACGCGTGAAAACCGATTGACGTTCAAGCGTGAATCGCGCGAGAAAGCGCGCGGGACACGTCCCCCCAACGGGACGCGCCCATTCTGGAAGGAATGGAACGAATGACAACGAAGCCTACGTTGCGGCCGGCGCGGCCGCACTTTTCGTCTGGCCCTTGCGCAAAGCGCCCCGGCTGGACCCCTGAAGCTCTCAACCAAGCATTGGTCGGACGCTCGCACCGCTCGAAGCCAGGCAAAGCGAAACTCGCCGACGCGATCGACCGCACGCGCAAGATTCTCGGCGTGCCCGCCGACTATCGCGTCGGCATCGTGCCGGCCTCCGACACCGGCGCCGTCGAAATGGCGCTATGGTCGATGTTGGGCGCAAAACCCGTCGACGTTCTTGTGTGGGAGAGCTTTGGCAACGACTGGGCGACCGACATCACGAAACAGCTGAAGTTGCCGAATGTTCGCGTCTTGAAGGCGGGCTACGGCGAGCTTCCCGACCTGACCCAAGTGAACCCCGCGCACGACGTGATCTTCACTTGGAACGGCACGACCTCCGGCGTGCGCGTGCCCAACGGCGCGTGGATATCGGATACGCGCGAAGGCCTCACTTTCTGCGACGCGACCTCGGCCGCCTTCGCGCAGGATTTGGCGTGGGCGAAGCTCGATGTCGTGACCTTCTCTTGGCAGAAGGTGCTGGGCGGCGAGGCCGCGCACGGCATTCTGATCCTGTCGCCGCGCGCCGTCGCGCGCCTCGAAAGCCACAAGCCCGCCTGGCCGCTGCCGAAGATCTTCCGCATGACGAAGGACGGCAAGCTGAACGAAGGTATCTTCAAAGGCGAAACGATCAATACGCCGTCGATGCTCTGCGTCGAAGACTATCTCGATACGCTCGCCTGGGCCGAAGGCGCTGGCGGATTGAAAGCTTTGATGGGCCGCGCCGACGAAAACCTTCAGGTGATCGAACGCTGGACCAAGGCCGCCGGCTGGTGCGACTTCCTTGCCAAAGATCCGAAGACGCGCTCGAACACGTCGGTCTGCTTGAAGATCGTCGATCCGTGGTTCACCGCCAAGGATGCCGAGGGCCAAGCGGCCGCCGCGAAGAAGATCGCCGACCTCTTGGACAAGGAGGGCGTGGCCTTCGACATCGCGGCCTATCGCGACGCGCCGCCGGGTTTGCGCATTTGGGCCGGCGCCACGGTCGAAAGCGCCGACATGAAAGCGCTGATGCCGTGGCTCGACTGGGCATGGGCCCAAGTCAAAGCCGCCTGACAGCGTACACGATCTCGAAACAAATCCGCATACGGAGCATTCCCATGCCCAGAGTCCTGATCTCCGATCAGCTGTCCCCGGCCGCCGTCCAAATCTTCAAGGACCGCGGCGTCGACGTCGACGTAAAACCCGGCCTGCCGAAGGACGAACTGAAGACGATCATCGGCCGCTACGACGGCCTCGCCATCCGTTCGGCGACGAAGGTCACCGCCGATCTGATCTCGGCCGCGACCAACCTGAAGGTCGTCGGCCGCGCCGGCATCGGCGTCGACAACGTCGACATCAACGCGGCGACCGCGCGCGGCATCATCGTGATGAACACGCCGCACGGCAATTCGATCACGACGGCCGAACACGCGATTGCCATGATGCTGGCGCTCGCCCGCGAGATCCCGACGGCGAACGCCTCCACCCACGCCGGCAAATGGGAAAAGAACCGCTTCTTGGGCGTCGAGTTGACCGGCAAGACGCTCGGCGTCATCGGCTGCGGCAACATCGGCTCGATCGTCGTCGACCGCGCCAAGGGCTTGCGCATGAAGGTCCTCGCCTTCGACCCGTATTTGAGCCCCGAACGCGCCGAAAGCTTGGGTGTCGAGAAAGTCGAACTCGATGATCTGCTGCCGCGCGCCGACGTCATCACGCTCCACACGCCGCTGACCGACAAGACGCGCAACATCCTCGACGCAAAGGCGCTCGCCAAGACGAAGAAGGGCGTGCGCATCGTCAACTGCGCGCGCGGCGGCCTGATCGACGAAAAGGCGCTGAAGGAGGCGCTCGATTCCGGCCATGTCGCAGGCGCCGCTCTCGACGTGTTCGAAACCGAACCGGCGAAAGACAACGTCCTCTTCGGCTCCGACAAGATCGTCGTCACGCCGCATCTGGGCGCATCCACGTCGGAAGCGCAGGAAAACGTCGCGCTCCAGGTCGCCGAACAGATGTCGGATTACCTCCTCACGGGCGCGATTCAGAACGCGATCAACATGCCTTCGATCACGGCCGATCAGGCCGCCAAGATGAAGCCGTGGATCGCGCTGGCGGAAAATCTCGGCGCGTTCGCGGGTCAGCTCACGGAATCGAGCATCAAGGGCGTCGAGCTCACGTATGAAGGCAACGTCGCCGACCTGAACACCCGCGCGCTGACGCAAGCGGCGCTCGCCGGCTTGCTGAAACCAAATCTCTCCGACGTCAACATGGTCAATGCGCCCGTCGTGGCGAAGGAACGCGGAATCCAAGTGAGCGAGATCCGGCGCACCCAAACTGGCGTCTACGAAGGCTATTTGATGTTGAAGGTGATGACCGAGCGTCAGGAACGCTCCGTCGCCGGCACGGTTTTCTCGAACGGCGTGCCGCGTCTCATCCAAGTGAAGGGCATCGACATGGAATCCCACTTCGCGCCGCACATGCTCTACGTCACCAACGAGGACAAGCCCGGTTTCATCGGCAAGCTCGGCACCTTGCTCGGCGACGCCAAGGTCAACATCGCTTCGTTCAACCTCGGCCGCACGGGCCCCGGCGGCGACGCGATCGCGCTGGTCGAGGTCGACGGTCCGGGCCCTGAGTCCGTTCTCGTCGAACTGCGCAAGGTGCCGGTCGTCAAGCAAGCCAAAGCATTGACATTCTGAGGAGCAGGCCTGATGGCCAACGTTGCGGTGATCGGCGCCCAGTGGGGCGACGAAGGCAAAGGCAAGATCGTCGATTGGCTCTGCGAACGCGCCGACATCGTCGTACGCTTCCAAGGCGGCCACAACGCGGGCCACACGCTCGTCATCAACGGCAAGACCTACAAGTTCTCGCTTCTCCCGTCGGGCATCGCGCGGCCGAACAAGCTCTCGGTCATCGGCAATGGCGTCGTCGTCGACCCTTGGGCCTTGATCGACGAGATCGAGCGGATGAAGACGCAGGGTCTTGCGATCACGCCGAAGAACCTCCTCGTCGCCGAGAACGCACCGCTGATCCTGCCGCTCCACCGCGAACTCGACACGCTGCGCGAAACGTCGAATTCCGGCACGCGCATCGGCACGACGAAGCGGGGCATCGGCCCCGCCTACGAAGACAAGGTCGGCCGTCGCGCGCTGCGCGCGATCGACCTCGCCGACGAGAAATCGCTCGCGGGCAAGGTCGAAGGCCTGCTCGCCCACCACAACGCGCTCCGCCGCGGCCACGGCCAAACCGAAATCGCGGCCGACGACCTCGTCAAAGAGCTGAAGGCGGTCGCGCCCAAGGTCGTGCCGTTCCTCGGGCCCGTCTGGCAGCGCCTGCACCAGTCTCATCTCGCGGGCGAACGCATCTTGTTCGAAGGCGCACAGGGCGCGCTCCTCGACATCGACCACGGCACCTACCCGTACGTCACCTCGTCAAACACGGTCGCGGGGCAGGCCGCCGCCGGCGCTGGCATCGCGCCGCGCGCGATCTCCTACGTTCTCGGCATCACCAAAGCCTACACGACGCGCGTCGGCGAAGGCCCCTTCCCTGCCGAGCTCGCCGACGATATCGGCAAGCGTCTCGGCGAACGCGGCCACGAGTTCGGCACGATCACCGGCCGCAAACGCCGCTGCGGCTGGTTCGACGCCGTCCTCGTGCGCCAGACGGTCATCACCGGCGGCATCGACGGCATCGCCTTCACGAAGCTCGACGTGTTGGACGGCCTCAAGGAAATCAAGATCGCGGTCGCCTACGAACTCGACGGCAAGCAAATCGACCACCTGCCCGCGGCCGCCGATGCCCAAGTGCGCTGCAACCCTGTCTACGAGACGATGGAAGGTTGGAGCGAATCGACCCAAGGCGCTCGCTCGTGGATCGACCTGCCCGCGGCCGCGATCAAATACGTCCGCCGCGTCGAAGAGCTGATCGAGGCGCCCGTCGCGATCCTGTCGACGAGTCCGGAACGCGACGACACGATCCTCGTCCGCGACCCATTCGCGCCATGACGCCGCTCCCGCGCGGTCTTAAAACCTCCCTGCTCGTCACCGATATCGCGCTCCTCGCCTACTGGAGCGTGACCGCGCTCGCGCCGGTGGCCTCTTGGATCTGCCTTTCGAATATCTCTACAGCGACTACGACAACCCGCTGGTCGTCGCGTGGAATTGGTCGTACATGCCGCTCGACGTTATCCTGTCGTTCTGCGGTCTCGGTGCCGTTGTCCTGCACCAC
>QKCS01000226.1 GCA_003246795.1 Alphaproteobacteria bacterium | reverse complement strand
CGGCGTCGGCCTCACGGAGGTCGATCATGTGACGCACAACGTCTATCGCGGCAACATGGACAAGTGTGCGAACTTCTACGAGACGCTCTTCAATTTTCGCGAGATCAAGTATTTCGACATCGAAGGCAAACTCACGGGTCTCAAGAGTCGTGCGATGACGAGCCCGTGCGGGAAGATTCGCATTCCGATCAACGAGAGTTCGGACGACAAATCGCAGATCGCCGAATACCTGCGCGAATACAAGGGCGAGGGCATTCAGCACATCGCGCTGTCGACGAACGATATCTATGAAACGGTCGAAAAGCTGCGGAAGAACAGCGTCGCCTTCCAGTCGACGGTCGACACGTACTACGAGGGCGTCGATAAGCGCGTACCGGACCACGGCGAAGATCTTGCGCGGTTGAAGCGCAATCAGATCCTCATCGACGGCGGCCCGGACGCTGGCCTGCTGCTCCAGATTTTCACGCAGAACGCGATCGGACCGATCTTCTTCGAAATCATCCAGCGCAAGGGCAACGACGGGTTCGGCGAAGGCAACTTCCAGGCACTGTTCGAATCCATCGAGCTCGATCAAATCCGGCGCGGAGTTTTGAAGGCATGAGCAAGAACTGGATCAGCTTTCCGCGGATCGAGGGCCAGGCTTCCCGTCAGGCGCACGCCGATCTGCCGGAAGGCACTTATGAGCGCGAGATCGGCCGCGAGGGATTCTTCGGGCCGGCGACGCACATGTACCACAAGCACATGCCGACGGCATGGACGTCGTTCGCTGGGCCGTTGCGTCCGCGCGCTTATGACACAACCAAGTTCGACGGCTTCGATCTTTCGCCGTGGTCGGCGAAGCCGTTGCTCGCCAATGCGCAGGTTCGCATCGGCATCTGGCGCCTCAGCGAGCCGATGCGCGAGCTCGCGCGCAACAGCGACGGCGATCAGATGTTGTTCGTGCATGCGGGATCCGGCGATTTCCATTGCGACTTCGGCCACATGACGTTTCGCGACGGCGACTACATCGTCGTGCCGCGCAGCACCATGTGGCGGATCGAGCCGCGCGACGACTGTTCGTTTCTGATGATCGAGGCGCCCGGGAACGCCTTTCGGCTGCCGGATCGCGGGATGCTGGGCGAACATGCGCAGTTCGATCCGGCGATCCTGGAAACGCCGTCGATCAATCACCGCTTCCTGATGCAGCAGGGCGACCGGGAGTGGAAGGTCGCCGTGAAGCGGCGCGACCAGATTTCCACGATCACCTATCCGTTCAATCCGTTGGACGCGCAGGGGTGGAAAGGCTCGCTCGCGCCCGTGCGATTGAACTGGCGCGACATCCGGCCGATCGTCAGTCATCGCTACCATCTGCCGCCGTCGGTGCATACGACGTTCCTCGCCGACGGGTTTGTCGTCTGCACCTTCGTGCCGCGGCCGATCGAGAGCGACCCGGGCGCGTTGAAAGTGCCGTTCTTCCACAACAACGACGACTACGACGAGGTCATCTTCTATCACGCCGGCAATTTCTTCAGCCGCGACAACATCAAGCCCGGCATGGTGACGTTTCATCCCGGCGGCTTCACGCACGGGCCGCACCCGAAGGCGTTCGCGGCGGGCGCGAAGTTCGAGCGCAAGGAAACGGACGAAGTGGCGGTCATGATCGACACGCGCCAACCGCTCGATCCCGCGCGCGACGCCGAGGCGATCGAAGATCAAGCGTATGTCGACAGCTGGCGCGGGGCACGATGAAGCTCGCATCTCTCAAACAAGGCCGGGACGGCAAGCTGATCGTCGTTTCGCGCGACCTTTCGCGGGCGATCGCGGCAGATGGCATCGCGCCGACGCTTCAGGTCGCCATGGACACGTGGGATCGGTCGGCGTCGCGGCTCGCCGGGCTCTATCGTGAGCTCAACGAGGGATCGCCGGTCGGCAGCTTCTCGTTCAGGCCAGGCGACTGCGCGTCCCCTCTGCCACGCGCCTATCAATGGGCCGACGGGTCGGCCTATGTCACGCATGTCGAACTCGTGCGCAAGGCGCGCGGCGCGAAGATGCCGGAATCGTTCTGGACCGATCCGCTGATGTACCAAGGCGGGTCGGACAGCTTCATAGGGCCCGAGGACGACATTCTTGCCGCCGACGAGGCGTGGGGCATCGACATGGAAGGCGAAGTGGCGGCGATCACGGGCGACGTCCCGATGGGTGCGTCGCCCGCTCAGGCGGCGGCGCACGTGCGGCTGTTGATGCTCGTCAACGACGTCAGCTTGCGCAACTTGATTCCGAAGGAGCTGGAGAAGGGGTTTGGCTTCTTCCAGTCAAAACCTGCCAGCGCGTTCTCACCGGTCGCGGTAACACCGGACGAGTTCGGCGATCACTGGCGCGACGGTAAAGTGCATCTTCCGCTTCTCGTCGACGTGAACGGCGCGCGGTTCGGCTCGCCGAGCGCGGGCATCGACATGACGTTTTCGTTCTTCGACCTGGTCGCACATGCGGCCAAGACCCGCGAACTCGAAGCTGGTTCCATCGTGGGCTCGGGCACGGTCTCGAATTCGGACCGGTCGTCTGGCTCGGCCTGCATCGCCGAACGGCGGATGCTGGAGACCATCGAGACGGGCAAACCCGAGACGCCGTTCCTCAAGTTCGGCGACCGCGTGCGGATCGAGATGAAGCTGCCGGACGGTTCGTCGGTTTTCGGCGCGATCGATCAGAGGGTCCGCCGCTACGAGGGGCCGAAATGAAGCTTTACGACTACGCCAATTCCTCGGCGGCGTATCGCGTGCGGATCGCGTTGAACCTGAAGGGCATTCCCTACGACCGCGAAAGCGTGCACCTCGTCAAAGATGGCGGGCAACAGCACTCGTCCGCCTACAAAGACGTCAACCCGCAAGAACTTGTCCCGACGCTCAGCGTCGACGGCCGGGCGATCGGACAATCGCTCGCGATCATCGAGTATCTGGACGAAACGCATCCGGCGCCGCCGCTGTTGCCCAGCGATCCCGCGCAGCGCGCGCGTGTGCGGCAGATCGCCCATACCATCGCTTGCGACATTCATCCGATCAACAATCTGCGCGTGCGCAGCTACTTGCGCGACGTGATCAAGGCGGATCAGGCGCAGGGTGAAGCCTGGTATGCGCATTGGATCACGTTGGGGTTTGGCGCGCTCGAAAGATCGCTAAGCGAGTCCAAAGAAACGGGCGCGTTCTGTCACGGCGACGCGCCGACGCTTGCCGACATCTGTCTCGTGCCGCAGATGGCGAACGCGTATCGGTTCAAGGTGCCGGTCGACGCGTTTCCCACGCTCGTGCGGATCGACAACGCGGCGCGCGCGCTGCCGGCCTTCGCCGCAGCCGCGCCGGAGAGGCAGCCCGATGCGGCCTGACACGATCAAGCAGAAGCGCGACGGGCTGCTCGTCCTCGAGCATTTTCTGCCGTATCGCCTGTCCGTGCTGTCCAACACAGTCAGCGGCCGTATCGCGAAGTCGTACGCCGAACAGTTCCAGCTTACGATTCCGGAATGGCGCGTCATGGCGGTGCTCGGCCGCTTTCCGGGTTTGACCGCGGCCGAGGTCACCGAGCGGACGGCCATGGACAAGGTGCAAGTCAGCCGTGCGGTCGCACGCCTGAAGAAGACGCACCGCATCGAGCAGCGCGCGGTCGAAGGCGACCGGCGATCGCGGCATCTTTTTTTGACGGACGCGGGACAGACCGTCTATGCGCAGATCGTGCCGATGGCGCGCGACCACGAACAGCGCTTTACGGCCGCTTTGAGCGCCGCCGAGCGCGCGCAACTCGACCGGTTGCTCGACAAACTGGCGAGCGCGGCGATGGTCCTCTAAGATTGGAAGTGCAGTAGTCCCCGGGGGCGTGATGCTACGCATCGCTGTCGTCATTGCCTTCGCTGTTGAAGCGATCGGGTTCGCTCAAGCGGCCGACGTCCGCTACACGCTTTCTCCGGTGTTTTACAACGGCCAACTGAAAGCCGTCGATGTCGAGATGGCATTCACCGGCGAGGACGACGGCGAGACAGAATTGGACCTCCCTGACACGGGTGGAGGCGAGCACGGGCTCTGGCGCGGTGTAACGCAAATTCACATTCGAGGCGCGGAACGCGTCACGAGCGGCGGCAATCCTGCGCACAGAACGATCAAACACGCGCCCGGTGCACCGCTTGCCGTGCGCTATCGGCTCAAGCAATTTTGGCTGGGCGAGCCGAAAGGCGTCGAAGTTCGGCCGGTGGTTGCTCCGGGCTATTTTCATCTGCTCGGCGTGGAGCTTTGCGACGCCGGTAGCCGTATCGTTCAAGAACTTCCCCACAGGATGGCTTATTGCGTCGGATCTGGAGCACGGCAATCTCACTTTGAAGACGATGCTTAAGAGCGTGTCTGTCGGCGGGGGCTTTCGAATCTTGAAGGACGGCATGCTCAGAATTGCGCTGCGCGGCTCTTGGAAGTTCACCGACGACGAACTCTTGCAGCATGTCGCGCCGATCATGGCGTCGCATCAGAAGTTCTGGGGCGATCTACCAGGCCCTTACCTGATCACCGTACTTCCAATTGCCGAGAAGCCGAACAACGCGCAAGCCGGAGGCACGGGGCTCGGCGATGCATTCGCCTTCTATTCAACGCCGAACATGGAGTTGGATCGGCACTTCGAGCATGGGCTGGCGCACGAGCACATGCATACATGGATTCCGTTCCTTGTGGGTCCTATGTCGCCGGAGAACAACGGCCTTGAGGAGGCGTGGCTGTCGGAGGGATTCACGGATTTATTCACCTATCGATTATTGGTGCGCGACGGAATGGCGCCTATCGAGGAGACCGTCGAGACGCTGAACGGGATCATGTTCACGTATGCCTTCTCGCCGGCGCGTAACGCGACAAACGCGACGTTGGGCGCCGAATTCTGGCGCGACCAAGCGATGCAGCGCATGCCCTATCAGAGAGGCCTGTTAATTGCGGCCTACATCGACGACCGTTTGCGGCGCGACAGCGGGGGCGCATACGATCTTGAAGACGTGATGCTGGCGATGAGACGCATCGCCGATGCTGCAAGCACAAACGACGACAAGCCGACGCTGCGCGCGAACTTCATTGCCGCTGCGAAGTCAGTTGGTGCAGACATCTCGAGTGTGCTGAAGCGTTTTGTCGACAATGCTGATTTGATCTTTCTCCCCGAAGACATCTGGGTGCCGTGCGAGAAACTGGAGACAAACGAAATCGCCGAATTCTATCGCGGCTTCAAGGGCGGACGAACCAGGGCGAACGGCAATGTCGTCGTAGGCGTCGATCCCTACGGGCCGGCGTACGCTGCCGGTCTTCGGGACGGGATGAAGCAGTAGACATGGCGCACGCTAGGCGGCGACTTCGCGGCGGCGGCGACGGCGCTTTGACTTCTTCTTTGGGACGCCTTCGGCGAGCGCGTATGTCTTTTGGCGCAGGAATTCCATCAGCTGCTTGCGATCGGGAATCGCTTTGAGATCCTCGTAGGGAATGCGCTTGCCGACGCGGAGCACCATCTGGCTG
>QKCS01000122.1 GCA_003246795.1 Alphaproteobacteria bacterium | reverse complement strand
TTCACGGGGCCCGTCGATGCGCCGTCGAAGGCGGCGCTCTATGCGCTGGCCGATGCGTTCGTCATGCCGACGCGGCGCGAGGGCGATTCCGTCGAAGGGTTCGGCATCGTCTATCTGGAAGCCGCTTGGTACGGGCTTGCGGCGCTCGCCGGGCGCGAGGGCGGCGGCGTCGACGCGGTGCGCGACGGCGAAACCGGGTTGCTCTGCGATGCGACCGATCCAAGCGACGTCGCGCGTCAGACGTTGCGCCTTCTTGCCGATCGTGCATCGCAGAGGCGGCTTGGCTCCGCTGCGCAGGCGCGCGCACGCGGTCCCGCGCAATGGTTGCAAGCGATCAGGCTTTTTCTCGACGCCCTGACATGACTTGGCGATAGACCGCCAAGGTCGCGGCGCACATGGCGTCGACGGAATAGATGCGCGTCACGCGCTCGCGCGCGGTCTTCGCCATCGTTTCGCGTTCGGCGGCGGGAAGTGCGAGCGCCCGCGCGATGCCTTGCGCCAAGGCTTTCGCGTCGCCGGGTGGGAAGAGGAATCCGGTGACGCCGTCCAGAATTGTCTCGGTTTGCGCGCCGAGGCGGGAGGCGACGACCGGGCGGCCCATCGCTTGCGCTTCAACGGCGACGCGGCCGAAGGCTTCCGGTTCGATCGAGGGCGCGACGATCACGTCGGCGGCCAGGAAGGCGGCCGGCATGTCGCTGCAGTGGCCGGGGATGCGCACGTGCTGGGTCAGTTCCAAACGGCCGACCGTGGCGCGGAGTTCGTCGACATAGGCGTCGCGCGCCTGGGCGTCGCCGACCATCACCGCTTCGAAATTGCGGTCGGGCAGCAAAGCCAGCGCTTCGACGAAAACGAGCTGGCCTTTCCATCGCGTCAGGCGGCCGGGCATGACGATCACGGGCCTGCCGGGCTTCAGGCCCCATTGCTTGCGGATCGCCTCGACGCGTCCGGACGACACGTTCTCGGGCGTGAAGCCCGCGACGTCGATGCCGCGCGGAATGACGTGCAGGATCTTCAGGTCGATCTTGTGCTGCGCCTTGACGTGGTTCGCCGTGTAAGCGGAGTTCGCGATGACGGCGGCGCCGCGCGCCATGATCGAATTGTACCAGCGCTTCGCCGCGCCCTTCGCGTTGTAGATGCCGTGATATGTCGCGACGTATTTCGCGCCCGTGCGGCGCGCGGCGAGATAGGCGCTCCACGCCGGCGCGCGAGAGCGGGCGTGGACGATGGCGATCTTTTCCCTGCGAACGAGTTTGGTGAGCGTCGCCGCGTTCCGCCAGATCGCGAGCGGGTTCTTCGTGTCGAACGGTCCCTCGACAATTTCGGCGCCCGCCTTCTCCGCCTCGCCCGCCAAGCGGCCGCCCGTCGTGGCGATCCACGCCTTGCCGCCGGCCGCGACCACCGCGCGCGCGACGTCGACGGCCGTGCGCTCCGCCCCGCCGGCGTCGAGCGCCGGGATGACTTGCAGGACGGAGAGTGTCACGCGTTTGCCGTCAATTCTGCAATGCCGTCTTAACTTGCTTCGGCATGCGTGCGATCGTTTTCAGATAGGCGGCGGCTGTGGCGTCGGGTTCGCGACGCTCCTGCTCCCAGCCCTGAAGCGTGTCGAGCGGAATCCGATAAGCCGCCGCGAATTCGCTTTGCGACATGCCGAGTTTCCTTCGCAGCGCCTTGACGTCCGCCACCTCGACGACGTGCGTCCGTGCGCCGGCGCGCTTGCCGTCCACGTAGTCAACCGCCTCCTTGAGGCCGCGTAGAATGCTCTTGCCCGATTTCGTCATCACCGTACGTCCTTCCGCCGCCGCTTGAGCGCTTGCACGAATTGCCGCGCTTGGGCCTTTTCCGCCGCAGACATGTCCGCCCGCACGTTCTTGGCGAAGATCGAGATCAAGAAGACGGGCATGGCTTCATCCAGGTAATAGTAGATAACCCTGACGCCGCCGCGCTTTCCCATGCCTTCTCGCGCCCACCTGATCTTGCGCACGCCGCCAGTGCCTTCGACGACGGCCCCGGCCAACGGATGCGCCGCGATGAACTCGATGAACGCCGCGCATTCGTCGTCGGACCACACCTTCGCAGATTCGCGTCTGAACTCCGGAAGCTCGACAACCGTGACGAGGGGAAGCTGCGTATCATGCCTGACTATACGTCATTGACGTATATTGTCAAGGATGATTGCAGGCCGGATGGTCGAGATCGACAGCAAATCAACGGCGCATCCCCATGACCGAGCCGATGCGGCTCAAACGCCCGGACGGGCAGACGATTGCCTATCTCAAAACGGCGGGCGCCGCGACCGGGCCCGGCGTCGTTTGGTTGTCGGGTTTCAAATCCGACATGTCGGGCACGAAAGCAATGGCGCTGAACGCGTGGGCGCGCGATCGCGGGCGCACCTACACCCGCTTCGACTATTTCGGGCACGGGACATCGAGCGGCGACTTTCGAGACGGAACGGTGACACGGTGGCTCGCCGATTCGCTTGCCGTGATCGACGAGGTGACGGAGGGCCCGCAAGTGCTCGTCGGCTCGTCGATGGGCGGATGGATCGCGACGCTTGCCGCGCTGGCGCGGCCTGAGCGCGTCGCCGGGTTGATGTTGATCGCGCCGGCCGCCGACTTCACCGAAGAGCTGATGTGGAAGGCGATGCCGGACGACATCCGCCGCGAGATCATGAAGCGCGGCGTTTGGCACCGGCCGTCGGCCTACGAACCCAATCCCTACCCGATCACGCGCGGGCTGATCGAGGACGGGCGCAAGCACCTGATCCTAAGCGGTCGGATCGGCGTCACCTGTCCGGTGCGCGTGCTGCAAGGCATGGCCGATCCGGACGTACCTTGGCGGCATGCGATGCGTCTTGTCGAACAGATCGAAAGCAGCGACGTGATCGTCGAACTCATCAAAGACGGCGACCATCGCCTGTCGAGGCCGTCCAACATCGCGCGGCTTGGCGCGATGTTGGACGAACTTTGCGCCGTGTGAGCTAGACGCGCTGCGGCGAGGTCTTGTCGAACTTCGCGAAATATTTGCGCGCGTAGGCGACGATCTGGCCGTCGCTCGGATGATCGACGGATTCGATGGCGGCGACTTTCGCTGCAACCTTCGGGTCGTGCGCGTGCAGATGCTTGAACAATGCGGTCTTCGCCTGGCCGGGTCCTACGATCAGGATCTCGCCCGGTTGCGCCAAGGTTTCGGCGATGCCGTGATAATAGTGTTCGTCTTCCTTCGCGTGGCCGGGGCCCATGGCGCCCGCCTTGTGATGGATGTGCTTGGCCGGCTTGTCGGCGTGGATGACGAGCTTTTCGACGTCGTCGGGACTGAAGGTGAAGACTTTCGCCTCGCGATGGTCGAGCCAGACGACGGCGTGGAAATGGGACATGATCGGCCTTCCGCGGATGGGTTTGGCGGCGGACAATAAGCGCCGGCCCGCCTTCGCCCCTTGATGTGGCTCAAGGGAGAAGCGCGCGCAAGCCCTCGCGATAGGTCGGATACTGAAGCGTCACGCCCAGGTCGCGTTTGATCCGCTCGTTTTTCACGCGCTTGGCGTCGGCGTAGAAGCTGAGCGCCATGTCGGACATCGAGCGCGCGGCTTCTTCGAACGGCTCGAGTGGCGGCGGATCGACGCCCAACAATTGCGCCGCGAACTCGACGACCTCGTGCGGCGGCGCTGGCTCGTCGTCGCAGACGTTGTAGATCGCGCCGGCCTTCGGCTTTTCGATCGAGGCTTCGAGAACCGCGGCGACGTCGTCGACGTGGATGCGCGAGAAGACCTGGCCCGTCTTCACGATGCGGCGCGCGGTGCCGTCGCGCAGCGCGGCGATCTGGTTGCGCCCGGGCCCGTAGATGCCGGCCAGGCGGAAGATCTGCACGGGCACGTTCACGGCCGCGCCCCAGGCGGTCCAGGCGTGTTCGGCGGCGACGCGGCGTTTGGCGCGTTCGCTCGACGGATTGACCGGCGTCGTCTCGTCCACCCATTCGCCTTGGCGGTCGCCATAGACGCCGGTGGTCGACAGATAGCCGAGCCACAGCGGGCGCGGCGTTAGGTTCGAAAGCTCGTGCACGTGACGCGACAGCAGCGGGTCACCGTCGACGGTCGGCGGCGCGCTGACCAACAGGTGCGTGGTTCCGGCGAGCGCGGCTGCAGGATTGGCGAGCTTGCCGTCGAAGTGGACCGCGTCGAACCCTTGGTCCGTCAGCGCCTTCAGGCGCTCGCGTGCGCGGGCCGTCCCGGCGATCAGCCAGCCTTTTGGCTTGAGCCTCAGGGCCAGCGCCTCGGCGCAATAGCCCAGCCCGAAACAGAAAAGCCGGTTCATGGACCCTCGAACCGCAGGGTTGCGCGGTTTAAACTTGAATTCGAGCGAAAGTCTGCGAAGTCTCCGCCATGGTCAAGTTCGTCCTCCTGGTCGCCGCCCTCACCGCGGCCGAAAGCGCCGCGGCGCAGTCGTCGTTCGACTACAACGCATGTTTGAAACTCGCCAACCGCCATCCGGACGAAGGGATGGAAATGGCGATGAACGCGCTGACCGCCGGCGACGACGCGAGCGCGGAACATTGCGCGGCGGTCGCGCTCGTCGGGTTGAAGCAATACGGCGAGGCGGCGCGGCGGCTCGATCTGCTCGCGCGCAAGGGTTCGGCGGGAAACGCCGAGGTGCGGGCGCAGCTTCTGGGTCAAGCGGGGAACGCGTGGATCCTCGCCGGACAGCCGGAGCTCGCGACCGCGTCGTTCACGGCGGCGCTGGCGTTGATGCCGGGCGAGGCGGAGTACCTGATCGATCGGGCGCGCGCGGCCGCGCTGTCCAAGAGATGGACGGCCGCCGAGGCGGACCTGACGTCGGCGCTCGCGTCGGAACCCGGCAACGTGCAGGCGCTCGTGCTGCGCGCGAGCGCGCGACGCGCGCAGAAGAACATCAAAGGCGCGGTCGGCGACGTGACGCAGGCGCTGCTGCTTCAGGAAGACAACGTCGAGGCGTTGGTCGAACGTGGGTTGTTGCGCGCGGAGCAAGGCGACAAAGCGGGCGCGCGGCAGGATTTTCTCGCGGTGCTGGAGAAGGCGCCCTACAGCGAAGCGGCGGCCAGCGCGCGGATGGAAATCGAAAAACTCGAAGTGAAGAAGAAGCGCTAGGCTGCGCGCCATTCTTCGGCGACGGTCGCGTCGGCTTCGTGGGCGTTCGCCTCGCGCAGTTTTGCCATCTCTTCTTTCGTTAGAAGGCGCGTGAGCGCCCACACCGCGGCGCCGCGCACGAGCGGCGATGGGTCGGTCAAAAGACGTTGCGCGTGGGGTCCGAGCGCGCGGTCGCCGCTGTTGCCGATCGCGATCAGGACGTTGCGCACGAAGCGGTCGCGGCCGATGCGCTTGATGGGCGATCCCTTGCACATCGTGCGGAACGACGCGTCGTCGAGCGCGGCGAGATCGGCGAGCAGCGGCGCCTTCAATGCGGCGCGCGGGTGAAAAGCCGCTTCGCGCGACGCGGCGGCGAACTTGTTCCAGGGACAGACGGCCAAACAATCGTCGCAGCCATAGATGCGAT
>QKCS01000171.1 GCA_003246795.1 Alphaproteobacteria bacterium | reverse complement strand
ACATCGAATGCGCGCGGAAGCGATAGGTGCGGCATTCGAGGAAGTAGGGACCGCCGCCGGTGCGGATCGCATTGACGGCGCGGCGCGCGGCCGCTTCGACGGCGACGACGTCCATGCCGTCGACGCTTTCGGACGGCATGCGATAGGCCTGGGCCTTCAAGTGAATGTCGGTTTCCGATTCCGAAAGGCTGAGCGCGGTGCCCATGGCGTAGAGGTTGTTCTCGCAGACGAACAGCGCCGGCAGCTTCCACAGCGCGGCGAGGTTCATCGTTTCGTGGAACTCGCCCTCGGCGACCGCGCCTTCGCCGAAGAAGCAGACGGCGATATGCGGCTCGTTCTGCATCTTGTGCGCCATCGCGAGGCCGCCGGCGAGCGGCAGGCCGCCGCCGACGATCGCGTTGCCGCCGTAGAGGCGCGCCGCGGCGTCGAAGATGTGCATCGAGCCGCCGCGCCCGCGGCTCGACCCTTCCTGCTTGCCATACATTTCGGCCATCACCGCGTTCATCGAGACGCCGCGGGCGAGCGCGTGGCCGTGCTCGCGATAGGTGGCGACGATCGCGTCGCCCGGCGTCAGCGCCTGCATCACGCCGGTCGCGACCGCCTCTTCGCCGATATAAAGGTGGAGGAAGCCGCGGATCTTTTCCTGGGTGTAGAGTTCCGCGCACTTCTCCTCAAAGCGGCGGATGCGTGTCATCTCGCGCCAGAGCGCCAGCGCGTGGTCGTGGGTCAAATGCGGTTTGAGATCGGCCTTCGCCGTCATTTCTCGTCGCTTTCCAGGGTCGAAAGGTCGCCTTCGGGCAGGCCGAGTTCGCGCGCCTTCAACAGGCGGCGCATGATCTTGCCCGAGCGCGTCTTCGGCAAGTTCTTGCGGAAGTCGATCGTGCGCGGCGCGATCGCGGGGCCGAGCTTGACGCGCGCGTGAGCGAGGATGGACTTGCGCGTTTCTTCGCCGCCTTCGACGCCGGGTTTCAAGACGACGAAGGCCTTGACCACTTCGCCCGCGACGGGATCGGGCGTGCCGATGACGCCGGCTTCGGCGACGGCGTTGTGTTCCATCAAAGCGCTTTCGACTTCGAACGGGCCGATCAGATGGCCGGCCGACTTGATGACGTCGTCGCCGCGGCCGACGAACCAGAAATAGCCGTCCGCGTCGCGTTTCGCGAGATCGCCGGTCAGGTACCAGCCGTCCGCGAAGCATTTCGCGTAGCGCGCGGGTTCGTTCAGATACTCGCGGAACATCGACGGCCAGCCGGGCTTGAGCGCGAGTTCGCCCATCTGCATCGGTTCTTCGATCTCTTCGACGGTGCCGCCGTCGCTGCGCTTGACGATGGCGGCGACGATGCCGGGCAGGGGCTTGCCCATCGAGCCGGGCTTGACGTCGAGGCCCGGCACGTTCGCAATCATGATGCCGCCGGTTTCGGTTTGCCACCAATTGTCGTGGAAGGGGATGCCGAAGGCCTTGGCGCTCCATGTCACGGCTTCGGGGTTCAACGGTTCGCCGACGCTCGCCATGAAGCGCAGGCGCGAGAGGTCGCGCGCCTTGATCGGCGCCTCGCCCGCCTTCATCAGCATGCGGATCGCGGTCGGCGCCGTGTACCAGACGTTGACACGCTGGTCCTGCAGAATGTCGTACCAGCGTTCGGCGTCGAAATCGGCTTCGTCGACGATCATCGTGATGGCGTTCGTGAGCGGCGCGATGATGCCGTAGGACATGCCAGTCACCCAGCCCGGATCGGCCGTGCACCAGAAGACGTCGCCCTTGCGGAAGTCGAGCGCGTAGGCGCCGGTGACGTGGTGGGCGACGACGGCTTCGTGCGCGTGGACGGCGCCCTTCGGCTTGCCGGTCGTGCCGCTGGTGAAATGGATGAGCGCGGTGTCGGACGGCTTGGTCGCGACGATCTTGAATTCGGCCGAGGCTTTGACCAGCGCCTCGTCGAGCGCGACACCGCCCGGCACGTCGTCGGCGCCGTCGCCGACGATCAGAATGTGGCGCAGGCCCGGAAGGGCGTCGCGCACCGGCGCGATCTTCTTTTTGTAGAACGCGGCCGTTGTGACGAGCACGCGGGCGTCGCCGATTTCCATGCGCGAACGCGCGGGTTCGGGCCCAAAAGCCGAGAAGAGGGGCGAGAAGGCAGCGCCCGCTTTCAACGTGCCGAGCACCGCCGCGTAGAGCGTGGGCACCCGGCCCAAGAGCGAGAAAACCCGTTCACCGCGCTTGATGCCGAGACCGGCGAGCACGTTGGCGAACTTGTTCGCGAGCGTCTGCAGGTCGGCGTAGGTGAGATCGCGCGTCGATCCGTCCTTGGCAAGCCAGCGCACGGCGAGGCGCGCGCCTTTGCCCGCCGCAACGTGACGGTCGACCGCTTCGTGCGCGATGTTGAGCCCGCCGCCGGGCAACCCGTCGAGCAGCGCGCGCGCTTCGGCCCACGACGCATAGAGCGGCTTCGTGAGGCGCTCTGCTGCGCGGATGCGGTCGTGTTGCGGCGGCATGTTCTCGTCGGCCTCTCTTCGCGATCATCCTGGAGCGGCAGGCCGCACGCAACATTGACTTAGGGCAAACCCTCGGCCGCGTCAGGCGGCGAGCTTCAACCTGATCGAGGCGAGGAACGCCGCGAGATCGGCGGGCAGCGCCGCGCCGGCCTTCACGTCCTTCTCGCGCAGCGTGAACGTTTTCTCCGGCTTGACCCCGGCGTCGGCGCTCATTTCGTCGAACGCCTTGGGCGGCGCGTGGCCGCCGCAGGTGAGGACGAAGGCCGCGCGCTTGAATTTGCCCTTGTGCTGCATGAGATAGGCGCGCATCGGCGTCGAGGCGTGGCCCGCCCACACGGGCGCGGCCAGCAGCACGAAGTCGAACGGATCGGGCGCGGAGCCCGAGATGGCAATGTCGGGCAGTTTGCCCCTGATGCTGTCGAACGCCGCGCGGACATAGCTCACGACGCCGCGGCCGTAGCGGGGCGCGTGCACTTCGATGAGGTCGGCGCCCAAATCCTTCGCGGCGAGCTCCGCAATTTTTCGCGTCGTGCCGGACAGCGAGTGGTAGACGACAAGGCTACGCATAGCTTCGGTCTCCTTGCATCGCGAAACCATCTTCGTTCGCTTGACCTCTCCGCTTGTTGATATAGGTCAAGTTAGAAGCGCTTCGCGCCGGGTTCCCTGCGGAGCGTTCGACTCCACCTCAACGCCAACTCGAAGGTGACGGTCTCATGGCAAAGTCAGGCGGATCATCGTGCGTCGCTTGGTTCCACGATATCGCGCGCGACAACGTCGCTCTCGTCGGCGGCAAGAACGCGTCGCTGGGCGAGATGACGCGCAATCTGCGCGCGCGCGGCGTCGAAGTGCCCGACGGGTTCGCGACGACGGCGAACGCCTATTGGGCGTTCGTGAAGGCGAACAAGCTCGACGACACGATCGCGCGGTCGGTGAAGGCGTTGGCGGACGGCCGGGCGACGCTTGCCGAAACGGGCGCAGGTATCCGCTCCGCCTTCCTGCGCGCGGAATGGCCGGCGGAACTGGCGCGGGAGATCGTGGCGGCCTATGGCGCGCTCGGCGAGAAGGCGGGGCGGCGCGACATGGACGTCGCCGTGCGGTCCAGCGCCACGGCCGAAGACTTGCCCGAAGCGAGCTTCGCCGGCCAGCAGGAGAGTTTCCTGAACGTGCGCGGCGAGGCCGAGCTTTTGGACGCGTGCAAGCGCTGCTACGCGTCGCTGTTCACGGACCGAGCGATCACCTATCGCACGATCCACAAATTCGACCATATGAAGGTCGCGCTGTCGATCGGCGTTCAGATGATGGTGCGGTCCGACATGGCGGGCGCGGGGGTCGCATTCTCGCTCGATCCGGAGACGGGGTTCGACAAGGTCGTCGTGATCAACGCCTCGTGGGGACTGGGCGAAAGCGTTGTGCAGGGCGCCGTCGATCCCGACGAATATCACGTGTTCAAGCCGCTGCTCAACGAGGTGAACGTGGCGCCGATCGTCGAGAAGAAATGCGGTGAGAAGGCGAGCAAGATGATCTACGCGGAAGGGGCGGACCGCACGCGCGCCGTGCCGACGTCGCGCAACGAGCGCGAGTCGTTCGTGCTCAGCGAAACGGACATCCTCAAACTCGCGCGTTGGGTCTGCAAGATCGAGGAACATTACAAACAGCCGATGGACGTCGAGTGGGCGAAGGACGGAAACAGCGGCGCGCTCTTCATCGTCCAGGCCCGGCCCGAGACCGTGCAGTCGCGCAAGGCGGCGGGAACGCTCCAGTCGTTCAAGATCAAGAACAAGGGGCGCAAACTCGTGGCGGGCCTCGCCGTCGGCGACGCGGCGGTCGCGGGCCAAGTCTGCCTGATCGAAAGCGCGCGCGACATTGCGCAGTTCGTCGACGGGGCGATCCTCGTCACCTCGACCACCGACCCCGATTGGGTTCCGATCATGAAGCGGGCCACGGCGATCGTCACGGACCACGGCGGGCGCACGTCGCATGCGGCGATCGTCAGCCGCGAACTCGGCCTGCCTGCGGTCGTCGGCACGGGCGATGCGACGCGCGTGCTGCACGACGCGCAGGCGATCACGGTCTCGTGCGCGGAGGGCGACGAAGGCTTCGTCTACGACGGCAAGGCGGAGATCGAGAGCCGCGCGCTCGACGTCGCCGGCATCGCGAAGACGCGCACGAAGGTAATGCTCAACCTCGCCAATCCTGCCGCGGCCTATCGCTGGTGGCGGCTGCCAGCCGACGGCGTCGGGCTCGCGCGGATGGAGTTCGTCGTCAACAACCACATCAAAGTGCATCCGATGGCGCTCGTCCGCTTCGACGAGCTGAAGGACGAGAAGGCGAAGGCCGCCATCGCCGATCTGACGCGCGCTTACGACGTGCGCACGGATTACTTCGTCGACCGGCTGGCGCACGGGCTGGCGCGGATCGCGGCCGCCGCGCATCCGAATCCGGCGATCGTGCGCATGAGCGACTTCAAGACGAACGAGTACGCGAACCTTCTGGGAGGCCGTGAGTTCGAACCGAAGGAGGAGAACCCGATGCTCGGGTTCCGCGGCGCGTCGCGTTACTATTCGCCGCGCTATCGCGAGGGATTCGCGCTCGAGTGCCGGGCCATCCTGAAGCTGCGGCGCGAACTCGGGTTCAAGAACGTGATCGTGATGATCCCGTTCTGCCGTTCGGTGAAGGAAGCGGATCGGGTGCTCGCCGTGATGGCGGAGAACGGGCTCAAGCGCGGCGAGGACGGGCTTCGGGTCTATGTGATGTGCGAGATCCCGTCGAACGTGATCCTGGCCAAGACGTTCGCCGAACGCTTCGACGGGTTTTCGATCGGCAGCAACGACCTCACGCAGCTGACTTTGGGCGTCGACCGCGACTCGGCTGAACTCGCCGAACTCTTCGACGAACAGGACGAAGCGGTGAAGTGGATGATCGGCAACGTGATCGGCGAGGCGCATCGCGCGCATGCGAAGGTCGGCCTGTGCGGTCAGGCGCCGAGCGACCATCCCGAATTCGCCGAGTTCCTGGTCGGCTGTGGCATCGACTCGATGTCGATCAGCCC
>QKCS01000033.1 GCA_003246795.1 Alphaproteobacteria bacterium | reverse complement strand
GGTTGTCTTCGCGCGGCACTTCGAGCGCGACGTCGACGTGGAAATCCCACGATTTACCAACGAGACAACAGCCCTGCGCACGGGCGTCGAGCACGCTCGCCAAGCCCGGGTCGTTCGCCGCGCTGCGACCCGGGCGCTTGGTCATGCCGAAGGCGATGAACTTGGCGTGCTTCAAAGACGGCGGTTCGGCGAAGAACGCCGTGTCGGTCGGATTCGCGCCCGGCCAGCCACCTTCGATGTAGTCGAGGCCGAAGTCGTCGAGTGCTTTGGCGATCTGTCGCTTGTCTTCGACCGAGAAATCGACGCCCTGGGTTTGCGCACCGTCGCGCAACGTCGTGTCGAAGAGGTAGAGGCGTTCGCGGCTCATGACACGACCTTCCAGGTCGTGCCTGATGGCCCATCTTCGATCGCGATCTTCATTGTCGACAGTTCGTCTCGGATACGATCCGCTTCGGCGAAGTTCTTCGCCTTGCGCGCCGCATTTCGCTCTGCGATGAGATTCTCAATCTTACTGACATCCAAGACTTCGTACCCCACCGCGAAATCGACTTGCTTCTCGTCTTCGTAAACGCCCAAGAAATTCAGAGCGCGCTTCAAGCTCCGAAGATCATTGATGCTCAAATGGCTCCCTTTCCATAAGCCGTGAAGCACCGCAAGCGCGCCAGGTGTGTTTAGGTCGTCCCGCAGGGCGCCAAGGAGTTCGTTGTGCAGGTCGTCAGATTGTGGAGCGCCATGAAGCACTCTTGACCAATCAAGCAGCATGCTGCGGGCTTGAACCAAGCGATCTACCGTCCAGTCGATCGGCTGACGATAGTGCGTGCTCAGCATCGCCAGCTTGAGCACCTTGCCGTGCCACTGTTGGCCGCCGAACTTCTTCTCGGCCAGCAGTTCGCGGATCGTGATGAAGTTGCCGAGCGACTTCGACATCTTCTCGCCTTCGACCTGCAGAAAGCCGTTGTGCATCCAATAGTTCGCGAGCGGCTTGCCGTGGTGGGCGCCCTCGCTTTGGGCGATTTCGTTCTCGTGATGCGGAAACTGAAGGTCGATGCCACCCCCGTGAATGTCGAACGCCTCGCCCAAGTGCTTCTCGCCCATAGCGGAGCATTCGATGTGCCAACCGGGTCGTCCCCAGCCCCATGGGCTGTTCCACCCGGGCTGGTTTTCGTCCGACGGTTTCCAGAGGATGAAGTCCTGCGGATTCTTCTTGTACGGCGCAACCTCGACGCGGGCGCCCGCGATCATCTCGTCGAGCGAGCGGCGCGAGAGCTTGCCGTAATCGGGGTCGGACGGCACGTGGAAGAGCACATGCCCCTCCGCCACGTAGGCGTGATTGTTCGCCACGAGCCGTTCGATCATCGCCACGATTTCGGGCATCGTTTCGGTCACGCGCGGTTCCAGCGTCGGGGCCAGGCAGCCCAGCGCGAGCGCGTCTTCCTGATAGATCTTGGCGGTGCCCTCGGTCAGGTCGCGGATCGAAACCTTGCGTTCCACCGCACGCGCGATGATCTTGTCCTCCACGTCCGTGATGTTGCGGACGTAAGTGACGTGCTCTTCGCCGTAGATGTGACGCAACAGGCGGAACAGCACGTCGAAGACGATCACGGGCCGCGCGTTGCCGATATGCGCGTAGTCGTAGACCGTGGGGCCGCAGACGTACATGCGCACGTTCTTCGGGTCGATCGGCGTGAAGAGCTGCTTCTCGCGCGCGAGCGTGTTGTAGATCGTCAGAGCCATACGTCAGTCCTCAAACACATCCAGTCCGAAGGCCGGGTGCTTGGGATGTCTCTGACGGAGAGAATCGGTCGCGCGCGGCCGCTAAGTTTGGCTAGCCGCAAATACAAATGAAGAGGGCCGCGTTCGCCGCAGTGGGCGTCGCGTCGATCAGGCCGGACGTGAAAGGCGCTTTCGCCACGTCGTCGATCCCTTTGTTCCCTCAGGCGTTTCCCTCAGGCCGCCTGCCCCGACAGCCGCTTGGCCGCCCGCTCGGGCCCGATCAGAGGTAGCAGCTTCCGCATCTCCGGTCCATGGGCCAGGCCGGTCAAAGCTAGGCGCAGGGGCCTGAACAAAGCCTTACCTTTGGCGCCCGTTTTGGCGGAAACAGCCGCGGTCCAGGCGGACCACGTCTCGTCCGTGAACGGACCTTCGGGCAGGAGGTCTCGTGCCGCCGACGTCACCGTCGCGTCTTCGATGACGGGGTCGATCGGGCCTTCGACGACCTGCCACCAGCCGCGCGCCTCGTTCAGGACTTGGATGTTGTCGTGCACGGCGTTCCAGAACGGCGCGCCACCGCCGACGCCCAAGCGCTTGAGGTCCTCCGCGACGACGTCAAACGTCATCGCGTGCAGGAGCTTATGGTTGATCGTCTTGAGTTCGGCGGGATCGAAATGCGCCGGCGCGCGGCCGAACTTCGCCAAATCGAAGTCGGCAACGAGTTCGTCGAGCGTCGCGCGCGGCACGACGGGATCGGAGGTGCCCAGCTTCGCAAGCAAGCTGTTGATCGCCTGGGGCTCGATTCCCTCCTCCCGCATGGATTCGATCGACAGCGAGCCGATGCGCTTCGACAGCGCCTCGCCGCCGACGCCGACCAGCATCGAGAAATGCGCGAAAGCCGGCACCGCGGCGCCTAGCGCCTGAAAAATCTCGATTTGCACGCCGGTGTTGGTGACGTGGTCTTCGCCGCGGATGATATGCGTGATGCCGAAGCCTACGTCGTCGACGATGCTGGGCAAGGTGTAAAGGAACCGCCCGTCTTCGCGGATCAGAACGGGATCGGAGACCGAGGCCGTGTCGATGTGGGCACTGCCTCGAATGAGGTCATTCCATTCGACCGCGGCGCCGGAGAGCTTGAACCGCCAATGAGGTTTGCGGCCCTTCGCTTCCAGTTCCGCGCGCTGCTCAGCCGTTAGGCTCAGCGCCGCACGGTCGTAGATCGGCGGCTTGTGCTGCGCGAGTTGGCGCTTGCGGCGACGCTCGAGTTCGTCCGGCGTTTCGTAGGCCGGATAGAGGCGGCCCGCCGCGCGCAGCTTGTCCGCCGCCGCTTCGTAGGCCGCGATGCGTTCCGACTGTTTGGCGAAGAGGTCGTGCTTCAGGCCGAGCCACGCGAGGTCGGTATAGATCGCTTCGGCGAACGCCTCCGTCGAACGTTCGGTGTCGGTGTCGTCGAGGCGCAGCATGAACTTCCCGCCCGTCTTTCGCACGAACAGATAGTTCGTGAGCGCGGCACGGATATTGCCGACGTGGAGTTTTCCCGTGGGGCTGGGGGCGAAGCGAACGACCGTTGTCATGGCCGGTGTCTTAGCCGCTTAAGGCGCATCCCGGAAGGCGTTCGTGATGGGATAGCGGCGGTCGCGGCCGAAGTTCTTGCGCGTGATTTTGACGCCGGGCGGGGCCTGGCGGCGTTTGTACTCGGCGATCGAGAGCAGGTGTTCGACGCGCTTGATCGTTGCCAAGTCGTGACCGCGCTTCATGATGTCTTCGACAGGCAGCTCATTTTCGACCAGGCATTCGAGAATGTCGTCGAGCTTCGCGTAAGGGGGAAGCGAGTCCTCGTCCTTCTGATCGGCGCGAAGCTCCGCGGAGGGCGGCTTTTCGATGACGCGTTCCGGCATGACGCGGCCGGCCGGGCCCATCGCCTTGCCCGGCTGGTGCTGATTGCGCCAGCGCGAGAGGGCGAAGACCTGCATCTTGTAGATGTCTTTCAGCACGTTGTAGCCGCCGCACATGTCGCCGTAGAGCGTGGCGTAGCCGACCGACATCTCGGACTTATTGCCGGTGGTCACGACCATCGGCCCGAATTTGTTCGAGATCGCCATCAAGATCACGCCGCGGATGCGCGACTGTATGTTTTCTTCCGTCGTGTCGGCAGCGCGGCCAGCGAATTGCGGTTGGAGCATGCCGCCGAACGCGTTCACCGTCTCTTCGATCGGGATGTTGTCGAGATGGACGCCGAGAAGGCGCGCGACCTCCGACGCGTCCTCGAGGCTTTCCTTCGCCGTGTAGCGCGAGGGCATCATCACGCAGCGCACGCGGTCCGCGCCCAGCGCGTCGACGGCGACCGCGGCCGTCAGCGCCGAGTCGATGCCTCCGGAAAGGCCGATCACGACGCCCGGGAAGCGGTTCTTGTTCACGTAATCCCCGAGACCCAGCATCATCGCGCGATAGACGGCCTCAAGCCCGGCGGGAACATCGGCCTTCGGGCCGGGCGCGCAGACCCATTGTTTGCCTTCGCGGCGCCATTCGGTGAGCACCAGCGCCTCTTCCCACGCGGGCAGGCGCAGGGCAACGGTGCGATCGGGGTTGAACACGAACGACGCGCCATCGAAAACGAGTTCGTCTTGGCCGCCGACCTGGTTCACATAGGCGAGCGCCAAACCGCTTTCGGCGACGCGCTGGCCGGCGATCTTGTTGAAGCGCACCTCTTCCTTCGTCGCTTCATACGGCGAGCCGTTGGGCACGAGCAGGAATTCGCCGCCGGCTTCTTTGATGCATTTGACGATGCCGGGGCTCCAAATGTCCTCGCAGATGGGAATGCCGACGTTCACGCCGCGAAACGCCAGCGGCTTCGGCATGGGACCCGGGGTGAAGACGCGTTTTTCGTCGAAGACGCCGTAGTTCGGGAGATCGACTTTATAGCGCAACTCCCTGACCTTGCCGCCCTCAAGCACGGCGAGTGCATTGTAGAGCTTGTCATCTTCCACCCACGGCGTGCCCATGAGCACGGCCGGGCCCGATGACGTTTCCTTCGCCAGATCTTCGACGGCGGCGCGCGCGTCCGCCTGCAGCGCGGGTTTCAGCACGAGGTCTTCAGGCGGATAACCTACGATGAACAACTCGGTGAAGAGCATAATGTCGGCGCCCATCGCCGTGGCTTCGGCGCGTGCCTTGCGCGCCTTGGCGAGATTGCCGGGCACGTCGCCGACGGTCGGGTTCAGTTGCGCGAAGGCGATCTTGAGCGACGTCGTCATGCCCAATCACTAAGTCCGATCATTCGATGGCGCAAAACTGGTCGTCGCCCGACTTCGCGACCACCTTTTCACATACGCCGCTCCAAAGCGGGATCATCTGGTTCTGCATGTCCTCAGCCATCGTGGCGAGGCCGCTCAGCGACGTGTCCGGGCGGGCGCGACCGGCATACCAAATCGGCATATACAGCGGGCCGCCGCAGTCGGCATCGCTCAACACCTTCGCGCGGCAGGCGGACCCGCGGAGCGCATTGTAGCGTTCGACGGCGTTGTAAAGGCGGCGGTAGGTGTCGATCCCTTCCGTCGGTTCGTGCGCCGACTCCGGCGGCACGGACAAGCCGGCAAGGACGTCGAGGCCGCGTTTGGTTTGATCCTGCATCACCTCAACCCGGCCAACCATGATCTCCGTGTTCATGGCCAACGACACTTCGTCCGCCGCGACAGTATCGGACTCGTCGACCATCACGCCCTCGCATGCGGCAAGAGAAAGGGCCAATCCGAGCATCGACCCCGTGTTCCACCGTCTCATCGGACGTTTCGCCTCTTTGGTGGCGCCGCGCCGAAGGCCCGCGGCTCAGACGGCAGATTT
>QKCS01000125.1 GCA_003246795.1 Alphaproteobacteria bacterium | reverse complement strand
GGCGCGGCGCCGGTCAGCGCGGCCGTTGCGGCAGCGCCTTGCAAGAAAGTCCGTCTTTTCATGAACTCTGAAACCCCGATTGCATACGGCACGGATGTGCCCTGCGGAGAGTTTAGACAATCTCGTTGGGCCGCTGCCAACCGCGATATGTCACGTCCCCGTGAGTTGTATCCCCTGCGAAGGCTGCCACTGGGTCTTGATCGAACGGGCTCGATCTATAGGGTTTTTAGCATCTGCGAAATTACAGAGTTGTGAGGATTCGTGAGCGCATCTCCATCGTCGAATCTTGTCGTGCGCGTGATTCCGGGCAGGGGGCGTTGCGTGTTCGCGGCGCGCGATATTGCGAAGGGCACGCTGGTCCTGGCCGATCACGTGATCTTCATGCCGGGAGACGAGTCCGACCACGCGGACAAGACGATCGTGGGGCGCTATGTGTTTCAGTGGAACGAAGACGACGATCTGTGCGTCGTTTTGGGCTTGGGCAGCCTCATCAACCACGGGCTGCCGGAGAACGTGTCCCTCGTCTCGAACTACGAGGCGATGAAGATGGAGTTCTACGCCCTGACCGATATCAAGGCCGGCGAGGAACTCGTCTACGACTACGGTCAAGATCCCGAGGATCTCATCGAATACTACGGCATTCCGGCGGAGGAGGCCGTGACGTCCGAGGATGCGGACGCGGCATAGGTTGTCCTGTCGGGTTAGTGGAAGTTTCTGCCTTTCGGCATGACGGCATGAACCTTGGCGGCGGTGGCGTCGTACTCGCGCGAGGTCTGAAGCGGGCGGACGTTGCGCGGATGCGCGTGAAGATTCGTGCGTTTCGCGCCGGGGTAGGTGCCTGAGTCGGGAACAGGATGCTTGATCTCGTCGGCGCGCGACATGGATTGGATCGGGGCGGTGTCGGCGTGCAGGCGGTTCAAGAGCGGCGTCAGATCTTCGATGTGTTCGGCGACGATGTGAATGACGCCGCTTTCGCTTTGCAGTTTGCCGCGCACTGTCGCGAAACGCGCACCCAGGACCTGCGGGCGGAACGCTTCGAACACTCTCGGCCAAACGATGGCGTTGGCGATGCCGGTTTCGTCTTCGAGCGTCATGAAGATGACGCCCGACGCCGTGCCCGGGCGCTGGCGCACGAGGACGAGGCCGGAAACCTGAATGCGGCGGTCGGGCGGCAGCGCGGCAAGGGTAATGTTTTCGACGATACGGCGGCGGGTGAGTTCGCCGCGCAGGAACGAGACGGGGTGCGCCTTTAGCGACAGATGCAGGTGGCGATAATCCTCGACGACGTGTTCGCCAAGGGGCATGGCGGGCAAGGCATAGTCCGGTTCGAGTTCCCGCGACGTCGCGGCGGCGAGCAACGGCAAGTCGTCCTTGTCGCCCGAACGGCGCAAGCCGCGCACGGCCCACAGCGCTTCGCGACGGGCGAGGCCGATGGAGCGGAAGGCGTCGGCGTCGGCCAGACGTTCGAGGGCGGAGGGTTCGATCCTCGTGCGCAGCCAGAGATCGCGCACGGAATCATAGTCCCGGCCGCGGCGTTCCATGATCAGTTTCGCGTCGCCTTCGCTGAAGCCTGAGATTTGGCGGAAGCCCAAACGCATGGCGTGCGTGGTGCGGATGTCGCTCGCCATTTCGGCGTGGCGCCGGTGAAGTTTCGCGTTGCTGGCGGGACCAGGCTCCAGCGTGTTGTCCCAATCGGAGTGGTTGATGTCGACCGCGCGCATTTCGACGCCGTGTTCCTGGGCGTCGCGGACGATCTGGGCGGGGGCGTAGAAGCCCATGGGTTGCGAGTTCAAAAGGGCAGCGGCGAATACGTCGGGGTAGTGGCATTTGAGCCACGACGAGTCGTAGGCGAGGAGGGCGAAGCTTGCGGCGTGGCTTTCGGGGAAGCCGTAATCGCCGAAGCCTTTGATCTGCTCGAAACAACGGGCGGCGAAGTCGCGTTCGTAGCCGTTATCGACCATGCCGTTGATGAACTTGTCTTCGAAGGTCTTGATTGTCCCCAAGTGGCGGAACGTCGCCATCGAGCGGCGCAGCTTGTCGGCTTCGGCCGGGGTGAATTTCGCGGCGACGATCGCAATGCGCATCGCTTGTTCCTGGAACAGCGGCACGCCCAGCGTGTTCTTCAGGACTTCTTCGAGTTCCGGCTTCGGGTAGACGGGTTTGTCGAGGCCCTGCTTGCGCCGGAGATAGGGGTGAACCATGCCGCCTTGGATGGGGCCGGGGCGCACGATCGCGACTTCGATGACGAGATCGTAGAATTTCTCGGGTCTGAGGCGCGGCAGCATGGACATTTGCGCGCGGCTTTCGACTTGGAACACGCCGATCGAATCGGCCCGCGACAGCATGCGGTAGACTTCGGGCTCGTCGGGGGGAATGTCCGACAAATTATGCATCGGCAGTCCGTAGTGGTTCCGGAGCATTTCGAGCGCTTTGCGTAGGCACGACAGCATGCCGAGCGCGAGCACGTCGACTTTGAGGATGCCGAGTTCGTTCAGGTCATCCTTGTCCCATTCAACGATGGTGCGGTCTTCCATCGCGGCGTTCGAGATTGGGATGACTTCGTCGAGGCGGCTGCGCGTCATCACGAAGCCGCCGACGTGCTGGGACAAGTGGCGCGGGAAATCGACGAGTTCCTGTGCGAGCATCAGGGCCTGGGCGAGGCGCTTGTCGGTCGGGTCGAGGCCGATGCGGCGCACTTCGTCGGCCATGGGCGCCTCGGTCGACCAACCCCACAGCGTGCCGGCGAGCGCGCCGATCGTGTCTTCGGAGAGGCCGAAGGCCTTGCCGACGTCGCGAATGGCGCTGCGGCCGCGATAGCAGATGACGGTGGCGGCGAGGCCCGCGCGTTCGCGGCCGTAGCGCTTGTAGATGTACTGGATCACGTCTTCGCGGCGTTCGTGTTCGAAGTCGACGTCGATGTCGGGCGGTTCGCGCCGCTCGGCGGAAAGGAAGCGCTCGAACAAGAGGCCGACTTTTTCAGGATCGACCTCGGTCACGCCGAGGCAATAACACACGGCGGAATTCGCGGCCGACCCCCGGCCCTGACAGAGAATCGGGATCTCCAACGAACGAGCGTAGCGCACGATGTCGTGGACGGTGAGGAAGTAGGGAGCGTATTTCAGCTCCGCGATGATCTTGAGTTCGTGATCGAGAGCCTTGCGTACTTTTTGAGGCAGGCCGTTCGGGTAGCGTTTCTTGGCGCCTTCTTCGGCGTAGTGCACCAAAGCGTCTTGCGGCGTCGCGAAGCCTTCGCGGGTTTCGTCGGGGTATTCGTAGCGGAGCTGTTCGAGCGAGAAGCGGCAACGTTCGGCGAAGCGGACCGTTTCGTCAATCGCCTCCGGCAGGCGGCGGAAGAGGCGCGCCATTTCCTCAGGCGGTTTCAAGTGGCGTTCGGCGTTCGCTTCGAGTTTGAAGCCGGCGGCGTCGAGCGTCGTGTGTTCGCGGATGCAGGTCAGCACGTCCTGCAGCGCGCGGCGTTCGGGGGCGTGATAGAGCGCGTCGCCGAGCGCGATCAGGGGGATGTCGTAGCGATTGCCGAGTGCGATAAGGCGTTTGGCGTGGCGTTGCTCGTCGCCGCGATAGGACATCGTCGCGCCGAGCCAGAGGCGGCCGGGCGGGACGGCACGCAATCGTTCCAAGGTTGGAGCGACGGCTTCGATGTGCGGGCGCGGCGGGATCGCGATGAGCAAAAGACCTTCGGCGAATTCGATCAGGTCGTCGAGGCGCAGGATGCACTCGCCTTTCTCGGCGCGGCGGTTGCCGACCGTGAGCAGGCGCGTGAGGCGGCCGTAGGCAGCGCGGTCCGATGGATAGGCGAGGATGTCCGGCGTGCCGTCGGCGAAGACGAGGCGGCTGCCCACGACCAGCGGGAATTCCAATTCGCGGGCTTGCGCGAAGGCGCGCACGACGCCAGCGACGGAATTGCGGTCGGCGATGCCGATGGCGGCGTGGCCGAGTTCATACGCGCGCCGGACGAATTCTTTCGGATGCGACCCGCTGCGCAGAAACGAGTAGTTCGTCGTTACGGCGAGTTCGACGTAGGCGGGCTTCGGACTCTCTTCGGCCGGCTTTTTCGGCGGCGGGATCGCCACCACGTTGGCGTCGGTCATGCGAAGAGACCGTGCATGAACCAGCGCGGCTTCGCGGTTTCGCGGTCGTAGAGGCCTTCGCGATAGAGCCAGAATCTGCGGCCGTGTGCGTCCTCGACCCGGAAGTAATCACGGGTGAGTGCGCGGCCGTTCGTGTCGCGCCACCATTCCATGGCGATGCGTTCGGGGCCTTCGGTGCGGGCAACTTCGTGCTTTACGCGCCGCCACTCAAAGCGCGCGGGCGGGCCGTCGGGAACCTCGGCGATGGCTTCGATTTCCTCCGGCCGGTCGAAAAGGCGCAGGGGGCGTGCGGGGCCGGTCGTGTCTTGTTCGGCGATGTTTCCTTCGATTGTGGGCGGAAGAGGTTGATGCGCGGGAACACCCGCGACGGCGAATTCGGGGATGTGGGTTGCTTGCGGGACGAAGCGCATGACGCGGCGCATGCCGAAGCGCACGCCCAGACGGTCGATCAGATGGTCGACGTCGTCGTGGCCCTGGGCGGCGGCGACGATGTCGATTTGCGCCGTGTTGGTTTTTTCGGCGGTCGTGACCGACAGGCGGATGACATCGAAACCGAAACCGGGATCGAGTTCGTCGACGAGCGAAGAGAAGCGCTCCTTAAACAGGCGGCAGAGCGCGCGCGTGTCGCGCAAGGGTTTGCTTGTCGCGACCGACAGGCGGCGGATGGCGCCGTCGACGCGATAGAGCGTGACCTGAAGTGCGCGGGCGCCGTCGCCGCGTTCCTCCATGCGACGAGCGAGATCGGCAGCCAAATGCTCGATCGTTTGCAGGATGTAGTCTTCGTGCGTGACGGGTTCGGCGAAGACGCGTTCGGCGATGTAGGGCGGCAACGGCAGGCGCGGGGTGATCGGTTCGTCCACGGCGCCGAAGGCCTGGTCGAGGCGGCGCAACAGGATCGCGCCGAAGCGGGCGGCAAGGGGACCTCGCGGGCGACCGTCGATGTCGGCGATTTTCTTCAGGCCGACGCGGGCGAGTGCGTCGATCTTGTCGGCGTCGAGGCGCAGGGCGGCCAAGGACAGCGGCAACAGCGTCTCGCGCAGATCGGCGTCGGCGACGACGCCGGCTTTGCCGAAGCGCGCATGGGCCCAGGCGGCGCCGACGGTGCCGGCGACGGCGGCGCGGGCGGTGAAGCCTTGGGCGCGCAGGCGGCCGACGACGTCCTTGCGCATGTCGTCCTCGCCGCCGAAGAGATGCGCGCAACCCGTGATGTCGAGCATCATGCCGTCGGGTGGCGAGAGCCCCGCGAGCGGCGTGTAGCGGCCGAGCCAGTCGTTGATTGCCTCGGCTAGGTTTTGATCGGCGGTATCGTTGGCGTGATCGACGAGGAGCGAGGGAAACATCGCGCGCGCGTCGGCGAGCGGCATGCCCACTTTGAGGCCGAGCGATTCCGCCGCCGCGTTCATCGCGGCGAGGCGAAGCGCGCTCTTCACCTCGCGAACGATCACGCGCGGGTCAGACGGCCTTGGCGAGAGCGCGCGTTCGATGCGGTCGGTCGGCAAATGGGCGAGCCAGACCGCCAGAT
>QKCS01000164.1 GCA_003246795.1 Alphaproteobacteria bacterium | reverse complement strand
CCGACAAATGGATCAAGACGGGCGCGCACTGTCCGGCGCCGTGAGGCACGGCGCTCCCGGTGCGACCTGATTCGAACGGCCGAATCGGTCCACGCCCGCGCGTTCGGCAAACAGGCCAAATGCATGTGATGATTCTGAATACATTGAAACTTGTGCAATGCGCCGCTGCGGCGCTTATTTGATCGCAGACCGGTCAATCAGCGCTGGAAAACATCGCTTTTATTTATTAGTTAATATGTGCGTCCGGGTGCGGATGTGCAGCGCGACCCCGGCGGCCCAAGCGGCCCGGCCGTCGGAGTGACCGGAACAAGCGTGGATTGGCCGCTGCTTTTGGCAAAATGGAAAGCTTCTCCGCCTAGAGTAGAAGCTCCTCTGCCGACCGGAACTCAATCGGGGCATCCTGCGTCGCCGTTGCCGGCGCGGGCACAGGCCTCAACGTAGCCCACGGCGAAGGCGACACAGGATTTGATCATGGCCGACAAAGACGAAAAGACCCCCGCGGAAGTCCTCAGCGAGCTGATGAACGTGCCGTTCCCGAACACGGCCTATCTCGAGGCGATGAAACGCGTCTTTGCTATGCAAAAGAGCATGCTCGACAACTTTCATGAGAACCTGGACAAGTGGTTCGAGCGCCGTCGCGAAGGCGCCGAGGCGACGCTCACCATGCTCAACGAAATGAACGGCGGCAGCGATCGCGAGAAACGCGCCGAGGCGTGGCAGCGTTGGGTGTCGGGCGCAATGGCGCGCATCATGGACGACGTGCAGACGCAGTTCGACATGATGTCGAAGATCACCGGCCAACTGGCCGAAGACGGCGAAGTGAAGATCCCGGCCGAGATGAAGCAGCATCCGCTGAACGGGAAATCGCACTTGGTGCCCAAGAAAACGGCAAATGCCCGTCCAAAGAGCGAGTCGCGCGACACGGTGAACTGATCGTGTTCGCGACGCTTTAAAGGCTGCGCAATTTCGCCGCAGTAGAAGTTCTTCACAGAGTTTTTTCCGAAGCAATCGGCCCTCGTTGCAGCGCAACAGGGCCGATGTCGTCTCAAGCACATTTCCGCATGACCACGCGCCGAACGTTCATGCTGCGATGCAAACGTGCGCGACGAGTTCCGCGAAGTGCACGCGAGATGTTTAGGCGTTCTTCATCGCGTGGAGGATTTGTCACCAAACGGTTGGGGACAATTCACCATCGCTGTGGCACGATACATTCGGGTGGTGGCTGAACCGCGGGCTGAAACACTCCGGCCGGCGGTTGGACAAAGAAAGATTTGGAGTGATGACGATGCAGGATCGGCTCTTCGAACTGGTGGCGTTAGGGCCCGAGTTGCGCGACGAGGCCAAGCGTCACGGCAAAGGGATCAACGAATCCTATTTGTTGGTCCACCACGTTCTTTCGCGCGCGTTCCAAGAAGACCTCAAAGACCTCCCCAAGGAAAACCTGCGCACGCATCTGTCGGAGCGTTTACAGGAATCCCTGCGCGGCTGCGCCGCCTGAGAAGGTCTTAAGGCTTCTTCTGTTTACAGTGTAGGTATTTGACGCCCGGCACGCCCGGGACCGCAGGATCGTATTCTTCGCTAAGACGATCAGGGGCGACGAGCGTGAGCTTCTTCCGCACGCCGCCATCGTTGTAGACCGCGGACGACCCGCTCTGCATGCGCACGAACAAAAGCGTGTGCGGCACCGTGCCGCCGTCATGGACGATGAGCGAACCGCCGACCCCCGCCTGGATCCACATCGATCCGCCTTCGCCGAAGAGCCCGATGCTCGACGGGCGCGACACGCCGCTTGCGGGACAAGAATTCTTCGAGAGAACGCCAAGATAGGGCCGCCAATTGATATCGACGCGGCCCCAGGGGCCTTCGAGCCGATTGGCGAAATCGTCTTGGAGCGCGGCGTGCGCCGTTCCGGCGAACGACAAGACGACGACCAAGCTCGCGAGCGTGCGCATCGGTCAACTCCCCAAGTGTCACCCGCTCCCAGTTTGGGCCCGCGCCGCCATGGCATCAAGCAGATCACGCCACCATTCACCATGCCGTCGCAGAAACAAGGTCTCCGGAAAGCCGTGTTTGGCCACATGATCGGCGGGCACGCTGTCCCACCCGCGATGCTCGACGGTGACGCGCGTCTCCGTGCCCACCGCTTCGAAACGCACTTCGACCTCGGTGTCTTGGCCCGACGCAAACGTCGCTTGGCGCCAGCCGAAGACGAGCCGCTCGCCCGGCGCCCAGACGGAGATCTTGCCGATCTCGAACACCTTGCCGTTGGCCAGCGTCTCCGTGAAACGGCCCTCTCGCCTGTCCGACGGCGGCTCGAAGGCCAGCGTTCCCGGGCTGCGCGGCGTGAACTGGAACAGCGTGTTCGGCGACCACCAGCTGGCGACCTCCCGCGTGAACACCTCGAACGCGCGTTCAGGGCTCGCCTTCACGCGCAGCGCGACGAGCACGCGTGACGTCACCCGTCGCGCTCCAGATGCTTCTTGAACGACGCCAATTGATCCGCCCACAGACGTTCGGTCGTCTCGAGCCACGCCTTGAGCTCACTGAGCGGCCCGGGCTTCAGCGCATAGACACGCACCCGCGCGTCGTATTTGGGATGGGTCTCGCCGACGAGACCGCACGTCTTGAGCAACCGCAAATGCCGGCTCATCGCCGGCGCCGACACGCCGACCTGCTTGGAAAGATCGCCCGCGCTCCGCGGCCCCGTACGCAGCACGTCGACGACCTTGCGCCGTTGCGGATCGGCCAACGCGGCAAGGACCGCATCGACGTTGCGGCTCTTGCCCCGCGCCGGTTTGGCCTTCACACCCATCCGTCGATCTTGAGCCCGGAGGCCTTCTCGGCCTCTTCGCGCGTCACCTGTTTTACCGTCTGCCCGAAGGTCCAGATGTGGCCTTCGGGATCGCGCGCCCGGTAGGTGCGGTCGCCATAGAACTGCGTGGCGGGGTCCTGAATGATTTCCGCCCCGGCGGCCCGCGCCCGGGCGCAGTGCTTGTCGATGTCCTCGTCCAAGTGGACGTGAACGGTTTGCGTGTTCTTGCTGCCAATCGAGGCCGGACTCTTGTGATCGTCCGTCCATTCGTTGCCGATCATCAAGAGGCCGTTACCGTAGCGCATTTCGGAATGGCCCAAATTTCCCTCGGCGTCGGTGATGACCATGACGGTTTCGAACCCGAACGCGTTCTCGAGCCATTTCAGCGCCGCCTTCGGATCGCGATAGCAGAGCGCGGACGAAAGCGACGGACGTGGCTGTGCCTGGGCCATAGGCGCACCTCTCGTTTCGTTTCCAGCGAAATATTTCACCGATAGAGAAAATAATCAAGAACCCAAGCTGCGGGCGTGCCGCGCCTAGGCAACCCAATATATTGGGCTCTGCCGCCCCTCACGCAGCGCCAACGCGTATGCTAGCCTCCGGGCGACAAGAAAGGTCCGGGGGGATCAAGTGGAAGCCTTCAGCGAACAGCGCCGCGGCGCATTTCTCTACGTCGCCGCCTTCCTGGCGAACGCGTTCCTGGTCGGCGTCGCCCTCGACGCTCTCATAGGCCTCGCCGACGATCTCGTGATCCACTCAGGCGATGCCTCCGCGCTTCTCACCGTTCGCACAGTTGTCAGCGTGGCGGTCCAAGGCCTCACGATCCTGGTCCTTTTCCTCGTGATCTTCGTGCCGCATTTGCCGAAGCGCGTGCTGCTGGTGCCGCTGCTCGTTCAGCTTTGGCTGATCTTGGGCGCGTTCGGCATCGATTGGTCGACGTCCGATCGTTCGACCTGGGTGCAACTCGGCCTGATCCAGCTCGCCGCCGCGGCCGCGGCGTTTCTTGTCGCAAAGCTCACGACCGGCCACTGGTTCCTCGCCGCCGCGCGCCTGCCGCACAAGGGGGCGCTGGTCCTCCGAACCTTGATCGCGATCCCGGTCTCGCTCGCCGTCGCCGCCGTTCTCATCGTCACCGTTTCGGTCGTCGGCGTGGCCGCCTATGTCGAGGATCTGTCGGGCGGCTACCTGCAGTTCGCGAGCCGCGGCGTCGAAGTTCGCGAAACGGCGATGCGCCGCGACGGCAAAACGGTTCACTTGGTCGCGATGGTCCACTTCGCCGACGCGAGCTTCTACCGCGAGGTCTACGCCTCGATCCCAAACGACGCCTTGATCCTCGCCGAAGGCGTCACCGACCGCGAGGGTCGGTTGACGCGCGGCCTGTCCTACGCGAATGCCGCCCAGGCGCTCGGCCTGGAGACCCAGGGCGTCCTCGAACAACTGATGGGCCCCGCCGAACCCGAGCCCGAAGAAGCGGAGGAAGAAACGCCGTCGACCGAAGCCGCAACGTCGCCGGCAGCCGAACCGCCGCAACCAAGAACGCGGCCCACCGTCGTGCGCGCCGATATCGACATCTCCGACTTCCGTGAGATCACGATCCGGTTCATCAGCATGGTCGGCGAGATCTACGCGAGCCCGACCGCAAGCGCCGCGTTTGAAAAGTTTTCGGCCTTTACGTCGTCCTTCACCGACGACGATATGAAAATCGTCATGGAAGACCTGGTCGACAAACGCAACGCGAAAGCGCTCGCCGAATTCGACAAGCGCCTCGCCGACTACGACACGATCTTCATCCCCTGGGGCGCGCTGCACATGCCGAAGCTCGAGCAATCACTCAAGGAGCGCGGCTTCGAAGTCGAACGTCAGCGCATGATCCCGGTCGCCTATTACGCCACAATCCTAGACGCATTAACCCGACAGCCCGCGGCGGCAGCCCGCTAGGCCGACTGCGGACGAACGACCGAATCCGGCAATCCGCGCTGCGGCCGCACAACCATCTCGTAGATGTTGAGCGTCACCGGCTGCGTCACGGCATAGACGACCGCACGCGCGATGTCGTCGGCGTGCGCGAACATCTGCGCGGCCTTCGCCTGGGCCCGGTCGATCGCCTCTTGCGGCAGCTTGCCTTCCATGTCGGGCGCCACGTTCTCGCCCATCGACTTCAGCAAACCTTCGACGACCTGACGCGGAAAGTTGCGCCCGAAATTGGTCATCACCGCGCCCGGCATGATCTGCACGACGCGGATCGGGTCGTTCTCAAGCTCCTGACGCAGCGTATCGCCGATCGTGTTCACTGCGGCCTTCGTCGCCCCATAGACGCCGGCGCCTTCGCGCCGTCCGGCGATCGACGAGATGTTGACGATGTGCCCTTCGAACTTGCCTTTGCGCATCGCCTTGATCGCGGCTTGGCAGCCCGCGAGGAGCCCCAGCACGTTCGTCTCGAACATCTCGCGCCAATGCTCGAACTTGCCCGTCGCGATCGTGTCCGGATAAGACAAGCCCGCATTGTTGACCATGATGTTGATCCGCCCAGTCTCCTTCACCGCGCGATCGACGAGCCCGCTGATCGACACGGGATCGCGCACGTCGATGACGGCCGCGTGCGCTTTGCCGTCCGCCGTCTTGATCTCATCGATCAAGCCTTTGAGCGCCGTCTCCGTGCGCCCGGCCGCGTAGACCTCCGCGCCTTCGGCCGCGAGCGCCTTGGCGATCGCGCCGCCGATGCCGCTCGATGCGCCGGTGACGATGGCCGTCTTGCCTGCAAGTGCTTTGCCCATGTTGTGTTCCTCGGAGGGGTTAGAGGGAGGCGACCTTCTGTCCGGTCGTCAGATCGAATTTCCTGAACGGCAGCTCACGGATGCGCTGTCCGGTGAGCGCGAAGATCGCGTTCGCCACTGCAGGCGCCGTCGGCGCCGTGCCT
>QKCS01000180.1 GCA_003246795.1 Alphaproteobacteria bacterium | reverse complement strand
CCGTTTTTTGGCTCTCGACTGCCGTTTTTGGTTCGGTCATCGTACGCTTGGCCGCTCCGCTCGCAGTCGAACCGTCCATGCCGATAGCCGTCATCGCCACGATCGCCATTAAGGTCCTGTGCGTACTCCATGCCGTGAGAACGGGGCGCACGCAGCCGTGGATATACATAATCGTTTTCCTGCCGCTAGCGGGGTCGGCCACTTATTTCTTGGTTAAGGTCTTACCGGGACTGGCCAACACGCGTCGCTCGCGCCGCGTGTTCAGCGACGTCATCACGCTCATCGATCCGGATCGCGAATTCCGCGAGCGCAAGGCCGAGGTCGAACTCACGGGAACACCCGCCGCCAAAGCAGTCCTTGCCGACGAATGTGCGCGCAAGGGCATGCTCGGCGCTGACGGGTCTCTACGCCGATGACCCGACGCTGCTCCTGGGCTTCGCCCGCGTTTTGATCGAAAGGGCGACTTCGCGGAATGCGAACAAGTGCTCGATCATCTGCGGGCAAAGAACAAAGATTTCCAATCGCAGGAGGGGCACTTGATCTATGCCCGCGCGCTGGAAGGACAAGGCAAGGTCGAGGCCGCGACCCACGAATACGAAAGCTTGATCGGCTACTTCGCTGGTTTCGAAGCGAAGGTTCGGTATGCGCTGTTCCTGCGGAAACAAGGGCAGGTGGAAAAGGCGCGCGCGTTGCTTGAGGGCGTTGTCGCCACATACAAGCGCCAGCCGCGCCACGCCCAAACGCTCAATCGCGATTGGTACGACGTTGCGCGGCGAAACTTAGCCGGCTGACGGGAACCTATTCCGCCGCGCGCTTGCGCATGCGATCGAGGGGAACGACGTTCTCCGGCAGCGGCTTGGTGCGCGATGATCGCTTCGGAATCGCCGGACGGATGCGTTCGTGCAGGCCCGCTTCTTCGCCGGCCTCGAGGAACGTATCGAGCACTTCGAGCAGTTTCATGAACTGAAACCACGCGAACGGCGTTTGCGTGCCTTTCGTCATGCGTTCGACGGCCCAAGTCTTCAAGGCGCGCATCTGCGCTTCCGGCGTACTGGCCGATTTCATATCTACCCAATTCCCCAACGCTTGAGCCCGCCATCGCCGACGGGACAGGTGTGACGCGAATCAACGAAGGTCCAGCCTGCGCCCGCTCGGTTAATCGGCACTTAATGCGCTCAGGTCGCGCTTCGCTCGATTTCAAGACGCGCAGCTTCGTAAGCTTCGGTCGCCTCGAGCCACGCGCTTTCGGCGGCTTCGAGCTCACGCGCGATGTCGGCACGCTTCTTGGTCACGATCGTGACGCGCGAAGGAACTTTGTCGTAGAGGTCCGGATCGTTCAGTGCGGCATCCGCCTTCGCCAAATCCGCGTGCAGTTTCGCAACGCGCTTTTCCGCGTCATCCATCGCCCGTTTGAGCGGCGTCACCTGTGCGCGCCGGTCGGCCGCGGCTTTGCGTTCCTCGGCTTTTGTCAGCTTCGGCGCTTTCGCCTTCGCGGCAGCCGGCCGGCGTTCGTCGAGCAGCAGGCGGCGATAATCGTCCATGTCGCCGTCGAACGGCGTCACGCGCCCGCCGGCGACGAGCCAAAGGCGATCGGCGCACGTATCGATCAGATGCGGGTCGTGGCTGATCAAGAGCACGGCGCCGGTGTAGTCGTTCAGCGCCAGAACCAGCGCCTCGCGGCTGTCAATATCCAAGTGGTTCGTCGGCTCGTCCAGAATGAGAATATGCGGCGCGTCGATCGCCGCGATCATGATCAAAAGCCGCGCGCGCTCGCCGCCCGACAAATCGCCGATCGCCGTGTCCGCCTTGAAGCGCGGAAAGCCCGCGGCGCCCAGCCGTGTCCGCACCTCTTGCTCGCGCAAGTTCGGAAGCAGGTTCATCAAGTGCTGAACCGGCGTAAGCTGCGGCGCGAGTTCGTCGAGCTGATGCTGCGCGAAGTATCCGATGCGCATGCGTCTGGCCTTGGTAATGCCGCCGCCCATCGGCTGAAGCCGGCTCGAGATCAGCTTTGCGAACGTCGACTTGCCGTTGCCGTTCGCCCCCAAGAGGGCGATGCGATCGTCGGGATCGATCCTCAAGTCGAGATGAGACAACACTTCCCGCCCGTCGTATCCGACGCTCACGGACTCCAGCGCCAGTAGGGGCGGCGACAACTCTTCAGGCTCGCCAAGCTGGAACGGGGCCACGTGTTCATTCGAAATCTCCGCGATCGGCTGCAGCTTCGCGATGGCCTTGAGCCGGCTCTGCGCCTGCCGGGCCTTCGACGCCTTGTAGCGGAAGCGGTCGACGAAGGACTGCATGTGTTTGCGCTGCGCGTCTTGCTTCACGCGCGCGGCCTCTTGCACGGCGATCCGCTCGGCGCGCGTCTTCTCGAACGTGTCGTACGAGCCGGTGTAGAGCGTGAGCTTCTTGTCTTCGAGATGCAGGATCGAATTGACCGCGGTGTTGAGCAGGTCGCGGTCGTGACTGATCAGGATCATCGTGCCCTGGAACCGCCGCAGATACTGCTCGAGCCACAGCGATCCTTCCAGGTCGAGATAGTTCGTCGGCTCGTCGAGCAGAAGTAGGTCGGGTTCCGAGAACAACACTGCGGCCAACGCCACTCGCATTCGCCAGCCGCCGGAGAATTCCGAGCACGGGCGCGCCTGCGCGTCGGCGTCGAACCCGAGGCCCGCGAGAATCTCCGCCGCCCGCGCCGGCGCACGGTGCGCCCCGATGTCGGCAAGCCGGGTTTCGATTTCGGCGATGCGCATCGGGTCGCTGGCCGTTTGCGACTCCGCTATCAGCGCCGTCCGCTCGGCGTCGGCCTCGAGCACCGTGTCCAACAACGATGTCGGCCCGCCCGGCGCCTCCTGCGCGACGCCCGCCATTCGCCAGCCCCGCGGCATCACGATCTCGCCGCCGTCGACGTCCGTTTCACCGGTAAGGAGCCGAAAGAGCGTCGATTTGCCGGTTCCGTTGCGGCCGACCAGGCCGACCTTGTGGCCGGTCGGAATCGTGGCTGACGCCTGCTCGAACAGCGGGCGGCCCTCGATCCGGTACGTGAGGTCGACGATGCGCAACATGGGGCGGGCTGTCTAAAGCGCTTTGACGCCAAGGGAAAGCGCGACAATTCGAAAAGGCGAGGGCGCTTGCGGCGCGAATGCCCGGTCTGTATGAAGGCCGTCCCGCAAAACCGCAAATTTTCAAGGATTGCCCGATGGCGACCGAACGCACGCTCTCGATCATCAAGCCCGACGCCACCCGCCGCAATCTGACGGGCAAAGTCGTCGACCGCTTGGAAACGGCGGGCTTGCGCGTCGTCGCCCAAAAGCGCCTGTGGCTCTCGCAGAAGCAGGCCGAGGCGTTCTATGCGGTCCACAAGGAACGGCCGTTCTTTGGCGACCTTGTCAAGTTCATGACGTCGGGGCCGGTGGTCGTTCAGGTGCTGGAAGGGGCGAACGCCGTCGCCAAGAACCGCGAGGTGATGGGCGCGACCGATCCAAAGAAGGCCGCGCCCGGCACGATCCGTAAGGACTTCGCCGAATCGATCGAGGCGAACTCGGTACATGGCTCCGACAGCCCCGAGAACGCCGCGAACGAAATCAAGTTCTTCTTCTCGGACACCGAGATCGTCGGCTGATCCGAGCGGCCGTTAGAGGGCCTGGATGGCCGTCGCGCAAGGCGAAGGCGGTTGATCGGCCTTCTTCAGCCTGTCGACGATCTGCTGCTTCTGCTCGGGTTTGATATCCAACTCGTCCGCGATCGAACGCACGAGGGCGTTCGCCTCGTCCTGCGTCAGCGTGCCGTCGTTCACGCCTTGGTCGACGACTTTGCACGCGCCGACATATGCGCCGGCCGCCGCGCCGCCGAACCCGCCGACGGCAAGCCCGATGATCCCGCCGAGCACGAACACAAATAAGAACGCTAGGAACCGTCCCATAATTCACTTCCTCCTGATTTGGGCGCTGCTTCAGCGCGTGTAGGAATCGACTCTCCAATCGCCGCGCGATCTTGAACGCGGATTGTGGCGACTTCATAGGCGCTTGCGGGTCGCAGCGCTTGATAGGCCTCAAAACTCCCCTATCGCGCGGCATCGGCGTACACCTCACAACCCGCGCGCTCGTTCGTGACGGCGACATGTCGGGCAAGCTGCGGCGTCACGGCGCACCGATTCGCCTTGAAATCGTCCCTTCGCGTCAGTAAATTCTGTCGTGACAGAAATAAGTGACAGGTGAAGCCATGCCGCTGTCCCCCGTCATGGAGAAGATCGTCCTTCACTGGGGCGAAATGGGCGCCCGCTGGGGCGTGAACCGCTCCGTCGCGCAAATCCATGCGCTGCTCTGGTTACACGGCCGCCCGATGCCCGCCGACGAGATCGCCGAGACCTTGGGCATCGCGCGCTCCAATGTCTCGACCTCGCTCGAAGAGCTGCAATCCTATCGCCTGGTCAGCCTCGTTCACATGATCGGCGACCGACGCAATTTCTACGACGCGAAGGGCGATCCCTGGGACGTCGTCGAAACGATCGTGGAAGAACGCAAGAAGCGCGAGATCGATCCGACGCTCGAGGTGTTGCGCGCCGCGCGCGACCTTGCCGAGAGCGACCCGTCGACGCCACCCGACGTCCGCCGACGCGTGGGCGACATGCTCTCGTTCATCGAACGCCTGACGACTTGGTACGACCAAATGAAGCGCATACCGCGCCCGACATTGCAGCGCTTGATCAAACTCGGCTCCGGCGTTGCCCGCCTCGTCGCCAAATAGCAAACGGAAAAAAGGGTTCAAACATGATGCGGTCGCTGGCAGCGCTGACCTGGAGCGGCCCGCGCTCGTTGTCCGAACCGTTCGCTGCGCCGCGCAACGACACGATCGAGCGCATCCTCGGTGCGCGCGCCTGGCTGTCGTTGCCCGAAGCCGTGCGCGCCCGCTTTGAACGCGTCTCACCTGCGCTCTACCGCGGCCACACCGACACGAGGCTCACGCTCGTCGGTCGCCTGTTCGCTTTGTGCATGTTTCCCTTTGGCGCGCCGCTTCCCGTCGTCGCGGGCGAGAACGACGCGCTGGTCAAAGTGAGCGTCAAGGACGGCGGCATGTCATGGACGCGGATCTATCGCGGGCCGTTCGGATTGGCGTTCCAAGTGCGTTCGATCAAGCGTCCGTCGGAAGACGGGCGACTGCTCGAATGCTGCGCGGGCGGATGGACGATGCTGCTGGATTTGTCCGCCGACCACGGCAGCCTTGTCTTCCGCTCGCGCGAATTCTTCTGGCGGTTCGGTTCCGTCAGCATCCCGCTGCCGCTTTGGATGACGCCCGGCGTCGCCGAAGTGCGCCACACGGACCTGGGCCAAGGCCGATTCCGCTTCACGCTGTCGTTCGATCACCCGTGGATCGGCCGCACCGTGTTCCAAGACGGCGTCTTCTCCGATCCGAAGGAGTGAGCCATGCCGACGATGGCTCTCATCATTCTCGCCACCCAGATCGCGCTGGGTGCGCTCGACAACGTTCTGCATCACGAGGTCACCGAGCGCTTGCCCTCGCGACCGTCCGCGCGTCGCGAACTGGCGCTGCACGGCACCCGCGAAGCGATCTACGGCGCTCTCTTCCTCGTCTTTGCATGGTGCGAGCCGACGGGCCTCTTCGCCGCCGCCGTGGCGACGCTGTTGTTGATCGAAGTCGTCGTCACGATCGCCGACTTCATCGAAGAGGACCGCTCGCGCCACCTGCCGCCGTTCGAGCGCCTGCTTCATACCGTGCTCGCCGTGTC
>QKCS01000015.1 GCA_003246795.1 Alphaproteobacteria bacterium | reverse complement strand
ACCGCGCGCCACGCAACCGCAGATCCGCCACGATCTGGCGAAGGGCCTCGCGAGCGATCCCGCGGCTTCGAAACGCCGGCAAGATCAGCACGCACCCGATCATCCACGCATCTTCGTCCGACGCGACGCCGAACTGGTTGGCCAGCTTCGGGAATGCGTCGCGCTGCCAGGCCTGAACCCAGCCGGCAAGCTCGGCGCCCGCATGGATCAAGTAGCCGTCATGCGTACCGCTTTCGAAGAGACGACGTCGAAGCGCGGCGTTCTCGGCCGCCGTCCGTTCGCCCCAACCGTGCCATGTCGGCACCCACCAGGCGACGCAGTGGCACCAGCCGTTATCCGTCGCGTCGCAATGGATGCGACGGAAGTCGTCCTCGCATGCCTTGGTCAGGCGCTTGATGCTGACGGGGCCCACGCTCATCGGCCACAAGTCTAGCGCGGCGAACGCCCAGCGTGGATTCGAATCAACCGCCAGCGACTTCCAGGACGTCTTCGAAGGTGCGCAGTCCCGTCCGCGGCGCGTTGACGAGCACGGCCATGTTGCCGGGCAGATGCTCGTTCTTCCACATTTTGGTGTGCGCCTTCGGAATGTCGGCCCACGAGAAGACTTCCGACATGCACGGATCGAGTCGCCGCTCGACCATCAGCCGGTTCGCCTGGCTTGCCTGGTTGAGGTTCGCGAAATGCGAACCCTGAACGCGCTTCTGCCGCATCCACACGTAGCGCGCATCGAATGTCAGATTGTAGCCCGTCGTGCCGGCGCAGAAGACGACCATGCCGCCGCGCTTCACGACGAGACACGAAACCGGGAACGTCGCCTCGCCCGGATGCTCGAACACGAAATCGACGTCGTTGCCCTTGCCGGTGATGTCCCAGATCGCCTTGCCGAATTTGCGCGCTTCCTTCGTCCACGCGTCGTACTCGGGCGAATTCACCGTCGGCATCTGGCCCCAGCACTTGAAGTTCTTGCGGTTGATGACGCCCTTCGCGCCCAAGCTCATGACGAAGTCGGCCTTCGTGTCGTCCGAGATCACGCCGATCGCGTTCGCGCCCGACACGGCGCAAAGCTGAACGGCGAACGAGCCGAGACCGCCTGACGCGCCCCAAACGAGCACGTTGTGACCCGGCCGCAGGATGTGCGGACGATGGCCGAAGAACATGCGGTACGTGGTGGCGAGTGTCAGCGTGTAGCAGGCCGATTCCTCCCACGTCAGGTGCTTCGGCCGCTCCATGAGCTGGCGGTCCTGCACGCGCGCGAACTGCGCGAAAGAGCCGTCCGGTGTCTCGTAGCCCCAGATGCGCTGCGACGGCGAGAACATCGGATCGCCGCCGTTGCATTCTTCGTCGTCGCCGTCGTCTTGATTGCAGTGGATGACGACCTCGTCGCCGACCTTCCACCGCTTCACCTTCGAGCCCACGGCCCAAACGATGCCGGCCGCGTCGGACCCGGCGATGTGGTAGGGATTCTTATGCCCGTCGATCGGCGAGATCGGTGTGCCGAGCGCCGCCCACACGCCGTTGTAGTTCACGCCGGCCGCCATCACGAGCACCAGCACGTCGTGGCTGTCGAGTTCCCACGTGGGCACGACCTCGATCTGCATCGACTTCTCGGGTTCGCCGTGCCGTTCCTTGCGGATCGCCCACGCGTACATTTTCGACGGGACGTACCCCAGCGGCGGAATCTCACCGATCTCGTAGAGGTCCTTGTATGCTGGCTTCGCGTCCTTGGTTGCCGGTGCCGCAGCTGCTGCCATCGTTCCCCTCGTGGGTGCAGAAAAGATCAGGGCGCCCGCATAACACAGGCCGTTTGTGCAGCGCAATATTACCGGCGCAAGTTTCAACCAATTGCTGCCCGAAATTCTTAATTAACATTGCGATTTGTCTCGCCGCAGTAAACTTTTCCATAAGGCTGCACCGCAATATCGCACAAGTTTCCGCCATCGAAGATCGAACGGTTCTGCCGTGCCCGCCAGGAATCCTTGGCAAGATCGTTCGAATTGCGACGACCGCGTTTAGGAGCCTTTGATGCGCGACCTCAGATCCGCGAAGGAAGCCGCTATGCGACCCGCGACCCTGGCACTTGCAGGTCTGCTTGCCCTTGCCCTCGCCACAGGCGCATCGGCGCGTGATCCCGTGCGCTTCACGGCGATGGATCAGACGACCGTGCGCGTCTACTTCGCGACGAAGCCGGTCGTGTGGACCGGGCTCACGCCACAACAGGCGAAGGCCTTCGAACGGGGAAAGCCGATTCCGCAGGGTCTCCCGCTGAGCGCCTTGCCCCGCGACCTCCTCGCACGCCTGCCCGCCCGCCCTGGCTTTGCCTACCTGCGCGTCGGCGCCGATGTGGCGCTGATCAACACCAAGAACGGCGTCGTCGTCGATCTCATCGAAGACGTTTTCGGCTGATCAGTGCTTCGGCGGAATCTTCTCGCCGGCGCGCAACGCCAACGGAACTTTGTCGACCGCGTAAGGGCAGTTGTAGTGCGGTGACCGCGCGCAATTTGGATTATACGCGCGGTTGAAATCGATCGTCATCGTTTTCGGCAACCCGTCGACATCGATGTCGATGTAGCGCCCCACGCCGTAGGTTTCCGTGCCGCTCAATTCGTCCAGGAAGAACGCCGACAATTGCGTCACCTTGGTCATGTCGGTCTCGAATGTGTACATCGCGAGCCTGAGCGGCTTGCCGTAGAGCGTGAACGACGCGTACCCGGCGCGATAAATTCGCTTCAACCAGCCGCGCGACGTTTGGAAATCGACGCCCTCCGTCCCGGGTGACGCCTCGAATGTCGCCGAGACAACTGCCTTCGCGTCGTATGGAAAGTATTCAAGGCCCTTGAAATCGCCCGCCAGCGGATTGGCCTGGTTGTAGACCATCACGCGCAACGCATCGACGCCGGGGTTCACCTGCGTCAGCGCAAAGCGCACATCGATGCCCGGCGCCACATTGACGGTCTGCGTCTTCTCGAGCGTAAATGAATGCATGTCCCGACCGCTGGTTACGGTCGCCTCGCCGTCTGCATAAGACACGCGCAGGCCGGACTGCGCAGAGAGCGCGTCGAGTGTCCACATATATTGAAGCACCTTCTGCTTCTTGTTCGACAACCACGCACTCTGGCCATCGTTGAGATAGACCGCATCATCGATCTTCAGAATTGCGAATTCGTTGGTCGCCCACGCGGCATTCTCCTCGGCGCGCCATTTCTCCCATGACGCTGGCGCCGGATCGGCAAAGGCCGGCCATAAAAAAGCGAAGGACGCGAGCATGCCGGCGGGAATAGTCAGACGCACGATAGGTTCCTCCAGACGTCCACGGATCCAGACAGCAACGGTCGTGAACCGTCAACCTTCCAGCCGCGCGCTCGCGGGGATTGCCTTATGCGTGCGCACGAATGATGCCATCTCCTTCGTCAACCACTCGATGAAGGCTTTGACCTCCGGTCGCGCGCGATCGGCCTTGCGGTGGACGACATAGTAGGACGATGTCGCCTCGACCTTGGGCGCAAACGGTACGACGAGTGAGGCGGTTGCTGGCGCCTCCCACACGAGCGGACTCATCCCCAAGACGACGCCGTGCCCGCGTGCGGCCGCTTCGAGCGCCGCCGGCACGGTGTCGAACCTAAGGTCTCGCTTCGGTTTGAGCTTGGGCAGGCCGACCGCGGCGAGCCAGCGCCCCCATGCGTCGGGCCGCGCCGACACGTGAATCAACGTGTGATGGACTAGGTCCTTCGGCGCGCGCAACGCATTCGCGCCTGTCGCGAGCTTTCGCGCACACAGCGGCACGAGTCTGATGTCCAAGAGCTTGCGCGCGAACAGCCCGGGCGTCGGCGCGCGCACATTGCGGATGCCGACGTCGACGTCGTCGCGCTCGAAGTCGGCGATCCGGTTTTCGGTCTCGATCGCAAGCGAGATGTTCGGGTGCTTCTCTTCGAAGCTCGCCAGCCTCGGAATGAGCCAAGCATTCGTGATCAACGGCAGCGCGCTGATCTTGAGCGTCGTGCGTTTGCCGCCGTGAACGCGGGATGCGGCCGTCGAAATGTCGGCGAACGCCGCAGATACCGCGCGATGAAAACGTTTGCCGTCCCTCGTAAGTTCGATGCGCCGCGCCATGCGGCTGAACAACGGCGTCTCGAGCCATTCTTCGAGCGTCCGCACCTGATGGCTGATCGCCGACGGCGTCACGCCCAACTGACGGGCAGCCTCCTGAAAACTCAGCAGCTCGCCCGCGGCGTGAAACGCGCGCAACGCGGTCAAGGGCGGCATGGCGGGCGTTCGCATCGACACATGAAATCATTTCACGTGTCGGAAGAAAAGCGCGTTTGTCCGCACCGGGCCGTCGGGCGGAAACTCAGAACGCCCGACCAACGAGGATCGCATGCGCCAGCTCACGTTCATCAAACCCGGCAAGTTCGAATGGCAGGACGTACCCGCGCCGAAGCTGACAGCGGACACGGACGCGCTCGTACGCCCGATCGCCGTCGCGCGTTGCGACCTCGACCTCTACATCGCTGCCGGCGTGACCGTGTACCCCGGCGGTGCCTTTGCGTTCGGCCACGAATGCGTGGGAGAGGTCGTCGACGCCGGCCCCAAAGCCGGCGTCCAGCCGGGCGAGCGCGTCGTCGTGCCGTTCCAACTCTCGTGCGGCCGCTGTGACGCCTGCAAGCGCGGCTACACCAACACGTGCGAAGCCTTCCCTTTCCGCGCCGCTTACGGGCTGAAACCGCTATGCGGCACGGAGTTTGGCGGCGCGCTGTCCGATCTGATGCATGTACCGTTCGCCGACCACATGCTGGTGCGCCTTCCCCCGAATCTCGATCCCATCGCCGTTGCGAGCGCCGCGGACAACGTGCCCGATGGGTGGCGCGCCGTCGCGTCCTACCTGAAGGCGCGCCCTGGCGCGAACGTGCTCGTCGTCGGTGGCCTCGCGCAAAGCGTCGCGCTCTACGCGGCCGGTGCTGCCGCCAGTCTCGGCGCGGGCCGCGTCCTCTATCTCGACGACGATCCGGTGCGCCGCGCCGCAGCCGGGAAGTTCGACATCGCGATCGAGCCGCTGGCGCTCGCCGAACGCCGCGACAAAGCGAAGGCGAGCCGCGGCGCAGGCGGCGCGTCGACCGAGCAGTTCGAGATCACGGTCGACGGCAGCGGCAACCCTGACGCGCTCGACTTCGTCGTCGCCTCGACCGCACCGAACGGCGTATGCACCAGCGTCGCGATCTACCTGACGCCCACGACGCCGATGCCGCTGTCGAAGATGTACTCGAAGGGCATCACGTTCGTGACCGGCCGCGTCCACGCGCGCGCAAATATGCCGGCGCTCATCGATTGTTGCGCGTCGGGCCACTTCCACCCGGAGCACGTGACCTCGCGCGTGGCGAAATTTTCGGAAGCCGCGGACGCCATGACCGACAGCGGTCCAAAGCTCGTCTTTACCAACGACCTCGGTTCCTGACGTCGCGGAATTGCCCGCAACGCCCTCTTGCTGTTAGATCGCGCTCGCTGCACTGCAGCGAGAGGGCGGCATGCGCGACAAACCTTGGATTTTCCGCACCTACGCAGGCCATTCGACGGCGAAGGCCTCGAACGCGCTCTATCGCGAGAACCTGTCGCGCGGCCAGACCGGCCTCTCCGTCGCTTTCGATCTGCCGACGCAGACCGGCTACGACAGCGACGATCCGCGCGCGAAGGGCGAAGTCGGCAAGGTCGGCGTCCCCGTTTCGCATCTGGGCGACATGCGCGGCCTCTTCGACGGCATTCCGCTCGGCTCGATGAACACGTCGATGACGATCAACGCGACGGCGCCGTGGCTGCTCGCGCTCTACATCGCGCTTGCCGACGAACAAGGCGCCGACCGCAAGGGTCTGCAAGGCACGACGCAAAACGACATCATCAAGGAATACCTCTCGCGCGGCACGT
>QKCS01000005.1 GCA_003246795.1 Alphaproteobacteria bacterium | reverse complement strand
AGATCGGCGCCGTCGAGGCGCGCGCCCGAAAGGTTCGTGTAAACGAACGATGCGCGCGCAAGCTTCGCGCCGTTCAACTGGACGCCCGCCATGTTCGCGCCGTCGAGCTTCGCGCCGGAGAGATTTGCCCCGATCAGGTTCGCGAGTTGAAGCAACCTGTTGCGAAAGTCGGCGCCGGACAGATCGCAGCGCACGCATTCGGCGATGCGACCTCGATCGTTGAGCCGGTCGACGTGACTTGGGTCGGCGGCCCACGAAATCGCGGCTCCGGAGATGGCTGTCGTCGCTGCGAGAAAGGTGGCGCGGTTGAACATTGGCTTGGCCGGACCGATGACGGAGGCGCGCACTTTCAACGGATGAGCGCGCTCGAGTCCAGCGCAAAGCGTTTGGGAGGTCAGTCTTCCTTGCGGCCGGCGAGGGTGTCGATCTGGCGGCGCATCTGATCGATTTGCGCTTTCAAGTCGGCGATTTCCTCTTCGCGGGCTTGCGCTTCCTGCGGTTCCGCGCCGTTGGCGGCGGCGGAGGCGTCCGTGCCGCCCTGTTCGTCCTCGCGCGTTTTCATGAGAGCGCCGAAAGGCGTGAACATCCGAACCGCGCGCTCGAACATCGCCATGTTCTGGCGGGCGATCTGTTCGAATTCTTTCATCATGCCTTTGCCGGCGAAGGCCGTGCTCATCTGTTCGCGGAAGCGCTCGTGATTGCGCGCGAACGACTCCATGGAAAGATTCAAATAGCCCGGCACCAGCGCTTGCATGCTGTCGCCGTAGAAGCGGATCAGCTGACGCAGGAATTGGATGGGCAGGAGCTGCTGGCCGACCTTGCCCTCTTCCTCGAAGATGATCTGCGTCAGGACGGAGCGCGTGATGTCTTCGCCGGTCTTGGCGTCATAGACGTTGAATTCCTGACCGCGTTTGACCATGTCCGCCAGGTGATCCAGCGTGACGTAGCTGGAGGTTGCCGTGTTGTAGAGGCGGCGGTTCGCGTACTTCTTGATGGTGATCGGTTCGTTGGTCGGGGTCGTCATCCGGAGCCCTCGAGTGGTGGCCATGTTGCGCCGCGAGCGTTTCCATGCTGCGCAGCATTCTACGCGAGATTGCAGTGCATTCCTATCGCAGATGCGTTAAAGGGCGGTGGTTGGTTAGCGGGCCGACCGCCGCGTTCACGTTTGCCACGAAACCCTGGGAACCGCTTGGCCGAGCCGGCCTCGGCGTGCCAATGTCAGCGTTAATGCAACGTCCGAAATTCCTCATTTCAGGAGACAAAAGCCATGACTGACGTCGCCATTGTTGCAGCTGCACGCACGCCCGTGGGCTCGTTCAATGGAGCATTTGCGAGCGTGCCGGCGCACGATCTGGGCAAGGTTGCGATCAAGGAGGCGCTCAAGCGCGCCAAGGTCGACGCGAAGGAAGTGAGCGAGGTGATCCTGGGCCAGATTCTGTCGGCGGCGCAGGGACAGAATCCGGCGCGCCAAGCTTCGATCAACGCGGGCATTCCGGTCGAAGTTCCCGCGTGGGGCGTCAATCAGCTTTGCGGTTCGGGACTGCGTTCGGTCGCTCTCGGCTATCAGGCGATCGTCAACGGCGACTCCACGATCGTGGTCGCGGGCGGGCAGGAGTCGATGTCGATGGCGCCGCATGCCGCTTATTTGCGGGCAGGCCAGAAGATGGGCTCGCTCGAGTTCGTCGATACGATGATCAAGGACGGGCTGTGGGACGCGTTCAACGGCTACCACATGGGCAACACGGCCGAGAACGTCGCCAAGGAATGGCAGATCACGCGCGAACAGCAGGACAGGTTCGCCGTGGCTTCGCAGAACAAAGCCGAAGCGGCGCGGAAGGCGGGCCGTTTCAAGGACGAGATCGTTCCCGTGACGGTGAAGGAACGCAAGGCGGAGAAGATCGTCGACGCCGACGAATACATCCGCGACGGCGTGACGTACGACTCGATCAAAGATCTGCGCGCGGCGTTTCTCAAGGACGGCGGCACAGTGACGGCGGCGAACGCCAGCGGCATCAACGACGGCGCGGCCGCAGTCGTTCTCATGAGCGCGAAGGACGCGGACAAGCGCGGCTTGAAGCCGCTTGCGTACATCAAGGCGTGGGCGCAGGCGGGCGTCGATCCGAAGATCATGGGAACGGGGCCCATTCCGTCGTCCCGCGCGGCGCTGAAGAAAGCGGGCTGGACCGTCAAGGACCTTGATCTCGTCGAGGCGAACGAAGCCTTTGCGGCGCAGGCTTGTGCCGTGAACAAAGACATGGGCTGGGATCCGGAGATGGTGAACGTGAACGGCGGCGCCATTGCGATCGGACATCCGATCGGGGCGTCCGGCGGGCGCGTTCTGGTGACGCTTCTGCACGAGATGCAAAAGCGTGACGCGAAGAAAGGCCTCGCAACGCTGTGCATCGGCGGCGGCATGGGCATCGCCTTGTGCGTCGAGCGCTGAGCGATTTGACTTCAGATCAACACTTACGGAGGCGCGGCACGTAAGATGCCGGCCTCATAGCGGAGGAACGGAATGTCACGGGTGGCGGTTGTTACAGGTGGAACGCGCGGCATCGGCGAGGCGATCTCGGTCACGCTGAAGAAGGCGGGCTACAAGGTCGCGGCGAATTATGCGGGCAACGACGAGCGGGCGAAGCAGTGCGCCGACAAGCACGGCATCGCCTGCTTCAAATGGGACGTCGCGGATTTCGACCAGTGCCTGAAGGGCGTCGCCGAAGTCGTCGCCAAGCTCGGACCGGTCGACGTACTCGTGAACAACGCCGGCATCACGCGTGACGCGACCTTGAAGAAACAAACGCGCAAGCAGTGGGACGAGGTCGTCGACACCAACCTGGGCGGCTGCTTCAACATGTGCAAGGCGGTGTGGGACGGCATGTTGGAGCGCGGCTTCGGGCGCATCGTCAACATCGGGTCAATCAACGGTCAGGCCGGGCAATACGGACAGGTCAACTACGCGGCGGCGAAGTCGGGTATCCACGGCTTCACGAAGGCCCTGGCGCAGGAAGGTGCGCCGAAGGGCATCACGGTCAACGCGATCGCGCCCGGCTACATCGACACCGATATGGTGGCGGCCGTTCCGCCCAACGTGCTCGAAAAGATCGTGGCGCGGATTCCGGTCGGACGCCTCGGCAAGGCTGAGGAGATCGCGCGCGGCGTGATGTTCCTCGTCGCGGACGACGCCGGATTTCTCACCGGCTCGACGATGTCGATCAACGGCGGCCAGCATATGTATTGAGGCGAAGGCGGCTGGCGCGGCCGCCTTTTTCGCGTCCTTTACGGTAAGCGTTGACTTACCGTTTGGTCTTAGCTATTAGTAAGCCATGACTTACGGAAATGCTTTCATCGCTTTGGCCGATCCGACGCGTCGCTCGGTGTTCGAGCGGTTGCGGGGCGGGCCGCGCGCGGTGGGCGACATCGCCGAAGGGCTGCCGGTCAGCCGACCGGCGGTGTCGCAGCATCTCAAAGTGTTGAAGGAGGCGCGGCTCGTCACGGCCTATCGTGACGGCACGCGGCAGTTCTATGCAATCGACACGCACGGGCTGAACGCGCTCAGAGCGTATCTCGACAGTTTCTGGGGCGGGGCGCTCGGCGCCTTCAAGACTTACGCCGAACGCGGCGCGCCGAAAGCGCGGGCGCGGCGAAAGGGGAGCAGGAGATGACATCCGAAGCGAAGACGGCGTTGTTGCCGCCGGTGGTGAAATCGTTGGTCGTGGCGCGAAGCCAAGCGGATGCGTTCCGTCTCTACGTGGACGAATTCACGATGTGGTGGCCGCGGACGACCCATTCGCTGGGTGGCGAAAAGGTTGTGCGTGTTGGTATCGAAGGTCGCGTCGGTGGACGCGTTTTCGAACGGTGGAGCGACGGCACCGAAAAACTCTGGGGCACGGTCGTCGCCTTTGAGCCGCCGCACCGGCTCGTGCACACGTGGCACGTCGCGACCGATCCCGAACACACGTCCGAGGTCGAACTTCGCTTCGTGGCGCGTGGGGCCGCGCGCACGCGCGTGACGCTGGAACACCGGCACTGGGAACGGATGTCGGGCGCGAAAGCGGCGGACGTGCGCGCGAACTACGAGAACGGTTGGGAAGGAGTCTTCATGGAAGGCTTCGGCAAACATGCCGGCAAGGTGGAAGGAGAACTGTCATGATCACGCTCTATTGCGCCGGCAACCCGCCGTCGTTTCTGCAGCCCGAATGGGTGCGCGACCTGCGCGCGCTTTGGGCGGCCGAAGAGTGCGGCGTGCCCTATCGGATCCATTGGCTGGACACGTCGAAGGGCGCGCAGCGCGAGGCGGCATACAAGGCCGTCAATCCGTTCGGCGCCATACCGTCGATGACGGACGGGGCGTTCACGTTGTTCGAGTCGGGCGCCATCGTGACTTACCTCTGCGACAAGACCGGAAAGAACATTCCGAAAGCGGGCAGCGAGGCGCGGGCGTTCTATGACCAGTGGTGTTTTGCAGCATTGAACACGGTCGAGCCCCCGATCTTTCAGCTGATGATCGCGACGGCGCTGAACAAGGACGCGGCGTGGGCGAAGGAGCGCGCCGGCCAATTGCGAGAGAACGCGCTGGGCCGTCTGTCAACGCTCGATGCGGTTCTGGCTGGTCGGCCGTTCCTGCTCGGCGATGCGTTCTCGGGCGCCGACGTGCTGATGGGACATGTCCTCAACTTCGTCGTCGATCCGACGCTACTGGACGCGGCCGCGCACGTGAAGCGCTATCACGACCGACTAAAGGATCGGCCGGCATACGAACGTGCCCTGTCGGCCCAAGCGGGTGGCAAGAATGCCGCAGTCGCGGCGCAATAGGTGCGCCGTTGTGAATGGAGGTGCGCTGTTCGGTAACCGGTGATTAACGCAACCGAATCCCGACATTCACCGAACCACATTCTTGCCACGATCCCGGGCAATACACGCTCCATCGCGGGGTGGGTCTTCAAGTTGCGGGCGGCCTGAGGGGCCGGAGCCTGCGCCGTGACCTGTTTGTGGAGCGTGATCGTTGCGGGCGCTGACTCGCTTGACCATCGTCGTGCTTGCCGTGCTGCTCAGTGCCGCGAGCGTGACGTTGCGCGCCTATGATCGCGAGCTGCCGCGGGTCTCGCACTACGGATCGGATTTCGCCGGCGTCGGGTTCGTTCTCGACCGGTCGAGCGAGCTTCCCAAGATCAAATTCGACGGCGCGGAAGAGATTCTCGTTCTGCGCTGGCAACCGGCGGCGGGCGGCGATCGCCTGTTGGTGCGCGACGACGGCGAGGTCGTGCTGCGCGTGTCCGGTCTTGGCGGGCTGACGCTGTTCACGGCGCGGAACCGGCGCGGAATACCGATGGCCCCCGACCGGCCCGCCCGCCCGCTGGTGTCCACGGCGCCGGCGATCGGGGTGGTTCGCGACATTGCAGGGCAGATCATGGTCCGGCTGCGCGCGGAGACCGGCAAAGAAATCATCTTCGAAGCGAATTGGTTCTCGGTATCGGGGGATGGCGGAGCGCGGGCCATTCTGTTCGACGCCATCCGCAACGCCGGTACGGCGCTGTTCAACACCGTGCGCACCGGGCGCGGCCGCGCCGGCGTCATCGCCTATTTGCGCCGCGTTCGTTTCGTGCAAGCGCGCTCGCCGGGTGTGTTTCTGCAAGGTGATATGCTGATCATCAATTTCAGCGCAGAGCACGGGCTTGCGGGTCGTCCGTCGTCGTTTGCGATCGAGCGCCAGCTGCGTCAGATCTTCCGCTAGCCCGGGCGCCAATCCGGCGGCGCCATCTCGAAGCCGTCGAATGCGCACGCCGGCGCGACGGTGCAGCCGACAAGCGTGAAAGCGTCCAACAGCTTGGCGCTCTGCCAGACGTGCTTCGGCACGATCAGTTGCGGTTGTTCGCCGGCGGAAAGGTTTGGGCCCAAGACGCGGGTTTCGCTCTCC
>QKCS01000102.1 GCA_003246795.1 Alphaproteobacteria bacterium | reverse complement strand
TTTGCCACCGTGCGCTTCGCGCAGAGCGAGCTGGGTGCAGCGGTCAAGATACCGCAGCGCGCGGTGCTGGCGTCGCCGCAAGGCCAGTTCGTCTATATCGTCGGGCCGGAAAACAAGATCGCCGCACAGCCGATTCAGACCGGCGGGTTTTCCGGCGCCGACTGGATCGTCACCGGCGGATTGAAAGGCGGCGAGCGCGTGGTGGTCGATGGGTTGCAGAAGATTCGTCCGGGCGCGGTCGTGAATCCGGTTGTACAGGGAGCGCCGGCACCGAAGCCGGATAAACCCGCGCCAGCGGCCCCCGGCAAGCAAGCGGCAGCGTCGACGTCACCCGCGTCGGCACGCTGACGACGTCTAATGCTGGCGCGCTTTTTCATCGATCGACCTGTTTTTGCATGGGTCATCGCGATCATCATCATGCTCGCGGGTATCCTGTCGCTGCGCGGCCTGCCAGTGGCGCAGTATCCGGAAGTGGCTCCTCCGGCGCTGAGCGTGACCACGAACTATCCCGGCGCGTCCGCGCAAGTCGTCGAAGACACCGTCACCGCGCTCATCGAGCAGGAGATGAACGGGCTAGAGAACCTGCTGTACATGCAATCCTCGAGTGATTCGAGCGGCAACATGAGTTTGACGCTGACGTTTAAAACCGGCACGGATCTCGATACCGCGTCGGTCGAGGCGCAGAACCGCGTCAAGCGCGTCGAGCCGCGGCTGCCGGAGGAGGTACGCCGCCAAGGTGTCCAAGTAAACAAGTCTCGGCGCAACTACCTCATGTTCGTTACCGTCTTTTCCACCGACGGTAGCTACGATCGCACGGCGCTTGGCAATTACATCACTTCCAATCTTCTCGACAGCATCCGCCGCGTGCCCGGTGTCGGCGAAGCGACGATCTTCGGCTCGGATTATGCCATGCGTATTTGGCTCGATCCCGCGAAGCTCTCGGGCTACCAAATGTCCCCGGCCGACGCGTTGGCAGCCGTGCGCGCGCAAAACGTGCAGCTCGCCACTGGCGAGATCGGCCAGCTACCGGCGCCGAAGGGCCAGCAGTTCGCGGCGTCGGTAGTCACGCGCGGGCGCTACACCACGCCTGAAGAATTCGGCGATATTGTGTTACGCGAAGGCGGAAGCGGCGCGTTGGTGCGGTTGAAGGACGTGGCACGCATTGAGCTCGGTGCGGCCGACTACGGCATCGATGCGCGCCTGAACGGTAAGCCGATCGCGGCCATGGGTATCAAGCTTTCGCCCGAGGGCAATGCCGTCGAAACCGCAAAAGCCGTGCGCGCACGCATGACCGAACTCGGACGCTATTTCCCGCCGGGAATGTCCTGGGAAGTACCGTATGACACGTCGCGATTCGTCAGCATCTCGATTCGCGAGATCGTTAAAACACTCGCCGAAGCGGTGGTGCTGGTGTTCCTGGTCATGTTCCTGTTCCTCGGGAACTTCCGCGCAACATTGATACCGACGATCGTTGTTCCGGTGGCGCTGCTGGGTGCCGTTGTCGGTCTCTATTGGCTCGGCTACTCGATCAACGTGCTGACGATGTTCGCCATGGTACTGGCCATCGGCATTCTGGTTGACGACGCCATCGTCGTGATCGAAAACGTCGAACGCATCATGGCGGAAGAAGGCTTGCCCCCGCGCGAGGCGACGCGCAAGGCGATGGGGCAGATATTCAACGCCATCGTCGCCATCACGTTGGTGCTGAGCGCCGTGTTCGTGCCGATGGCGTTTTTTCCCGGTTCGGTCGGCGCGATCTATCGGCAGTTCGCGGTGACGCTCGTATTCGCCATGGCGTTTTCGGCACTGATGGCGCTAACGCTCACCCCGGCGCTTTGTGCGAACCTGTTGAAGCCTGTAAAGAAGGGTGAGCACGGCGAGTCGTTCCGCTTTCTCACCTGGTTCAGCCAAAAGTTCGGTGACTTCTCACGTTCCTATCGCGGCTGGGTGGCCTGGCTGCTGCGCCGCGCCGGTCTTGCTCTGATTTTCTTCGTTGTCATTCTCGGATTGACCGGTGCGCTGATCTATCGGCTGCCGACGTCGTTCCTGCCCGACGAGGATCAGGGTTACTTCATCAGCTTGGTCCAGCTCCCACCGGGGGCGACACGCGAGCGCTCCGTTTCCGTGATGCAGCAGGTTGAGGACTACTACTTGGCGCAGCCGCAAGTAGCGCGCGTCATTTCGGTCGTTGGTTTCAGTTTCTTTGGTCGCGGCCAAAACGCGGCACTCGCGTTCATCGCACTCAAAGATTGGGATGAACGCACCAAGGCCGAAAACAGCGTGCAGAGCGTGGTCGGGCGTGCCAATCGCGCGTTGTTTGCAATCAAGCAGGCGTTCATCTTTGCCGTCAACGTACCGCCGATTCCGGAGCTGGGTGCCATCGGCGGGTTTGATTTTCAGTTGCAGGATCGTGGCGGGCTGGGGCGAGCCGCATTATTGGCGGCGCGCAATCAAATGCTCGGGATGGCGTCACAGAATCCGAACCTCGCCGGCGTGCGCCCGGAAGGACAGGAGCCGGCGCCGCAGCTTTATCTCGATGTCGATAAGGTACGCGCGAGCCAACTGGGTATCGACATGAATCAGTTGAATGACACGCTCTCGATTGCGCTCGGTTCAGCCTATGCCAATGACTTTTCGCGCGAGGGCAGAGTGCTGCGCGTGCTCGTGCAGGCGAGCCCCGAAAGCCGCGCGGCGCCGGATGATCTTCTGCGACTGCAAGTGAAGACGCGGCAAGGCAAGCTTGTGCCGCTGTCGGAGATTGCCACTACCCGCTGGACCGTCGGCGAAGTGAAGCTCGATCGCTACAACGGCCTGCCGTCGTACAAGATTTCGGGCGGACCGGCGCCGGGGAAGAGTACCGGCGACGCCATGGCGGCGATGGAGCAACTGGCGACGCAGCTTCCGGCGGGCATCGGGTACGAGTGGTCGGGCACTTCGTACGAAGAACGCGCCGCCGGCGCGCAGGCGCCGTTCCTGTTCGCACTGTCGGTGTTGGTGGTGTTCCTCTGCCTCGCGGCGCTTTACGAAAGCTGGTCGATACCGTTCGCGGTGTTGTGGGTCGTGCCGCTCGGTGTGTTCGGCGCGGTATTGGCGATGACCCTGCGCGGATTGCCGAACGACGTGTACTTCAAGGTGGGCCTCATCGCGATCATCGGTCTTTCGGCCAAGAACGCCATTCTGATCATCGAGTTCGCGCGCCACCTGCAACAGCAGGGCATCGATTTGGTGGACGCCACCCTCGAAGCATGCCGGTTGCGGTTCCGCCCGATTCTAATGACGTCGATCGCCTTTATGGCGGGTGTGTTTCCGCTCGCCATCAGCAGCGGGGCCGGCGCCGCCAGCCGACATGCGCTCGGTACCGGCGTCCTGGGCGGGATGATTACGGCCACCGCCCTCGCGGTGTTGTTGGTACCGGTGCTTTTTGTGACCGTGCGGCGTCTGTTCCCCGAGCGCCGTAGGAAGTCGGTGGCCGTTGTAGAGCGAGAAACGGGTGACGATCGCGATGCGGCTTAGGCGTATTGCGATCGGTTTTGCCGCGCTTGCGAGCGGCTGCCTTACGGGACCGGATTACGAACGCCCTGCAACACCGGTGCCGGCAAGTATCGGCAACGCAGCGCGTGCAACCGAAATTGCGCTGCCGATCTGGGACGTTTACTTCGGTGACACGGTACTCGGCGGCCTGATCGATCAGGCGCTGGCCACAAATCGCGATTTGCGGGTGGCCGTCGCACGTGTCGAAGAGGCGCGTGCGCAGTTCGGCGTACGTCGCGCGGATTTGTTTCCATCGTTCGACCTGAACGCGCAGGAGTCGGCGTCGCGCGGACCGGTCTTGGGCGCACCGACGAGCATCGTCACGCGTCGCTACGATGTCAATCTCGGTCTTCTCTCTTACGAACTCGATTTCTGGGGTCGTGTACGGCGCTTGAAGGAGTCCGCGCTCGCCAGTTACCTCGCCAGCGAAGAGGCAGGCCGGGCGTTTCGTTTGTCGCTAATCGCCGACGTTGCGAACGCCTACTACAGCGTGCGCAGTCTGGACGAGCGCGCCGACCTCGCGCGGCGCACGGCGGCGACACGCGCAGAGGCGCGGCGATTGATCGAGCGGCGGGTCGACGCGGGCGTGGCAAGTCGTCTGGACAAGCTTCAGGCGGAATCCGTGCTTGAAAGCGCTCGCGCGGATGCCGCCGCGCTCGCGCGCCAAGCGGCAAATGCGCGCAACGCACTTGCCGTTCTGGTCGGCCGGCCGATCACGCTTCCCGGTCCAAGCGGCGCGGCGCTGGATGACCTTCCGCTGCCGGCGTTATTGCCAAGTGGATTGCCCTCGAAGGTGTTGCTCAATCGCCCCGACGTGCTTCAAGCGGAGCAAAACTTGGTGGCCGCCAACGCCAACGTCGGCGCGGCGCGCGCGGCGTTTTTCCCGCGCGTGACCCTCGTCGGAACAACCGGTTTCGCAAGCCCGCAGCTGAGTGGGTTGTTCGACAGCGACCGCCGCGCCTGGAGCTTTGTCCCGAGCATTACCACGCCGATCTTCAACGGCGGTCGCAACGCCGCGAACGTCGACGTTGCCGAGGCACGGAAAGTCGTCGCCGTCGCGCAGTACGAAAAATCGATTCAGCAGGCGTTTGCGGAAGTGGCGAACGTTTTGTCGGATCAGGCGTACCTCGAGCAGCAATACGCCGCGCAGGCGCGCCTTGCGGCGAGCCAGGACGAACGTCTAAAGCTCGCGCAAGCACGCTACGACGCCGGGCTCATCGGTTACCTCGACGTGCTCGACGCCCAGCGCGAGCAATACACGGCACAGCAGGCACTGATCGAAGTAAAACGCGCTCGTCTCGCCGCGGCCGCCCAGGCGTACAAGGCGCTCGGCGGTAGTCAATCAGTGGGAGTGGCTAGAGCGCCGTAGCCGCCCGCGCTGCCTGATCGTACAGACCGGATAACATCCGCAGGAAGCGCGCCAGCTCGCTCAATTCGAATTTTTCCGTACCCGTGCCGGTGAGGTTGGCAACCAACACGCGTTCGCGCACCTCGAAGTATTTCTTGCACAATGCCTGCCCGGCGGCGTTCGTCGAATAGAGAACTTCCTTACCGCGCCGATCGGTTTTGACCAGCCCCCGACCGACGAGCTTTTTGAGCGAGTAATTGACGACGTGCAAGTCTTCAATGTTCAGCGTAAAGGCGATGTCCGAGAGCTTCTTCTCGCGCGCGCGATGATTGATGTGATGCAGCACCAGCACGTCCATTATCGTCATGTCCTTCATGCCGGCCGCCGACATGCAGCGAACCGCCCAGCGGTTGAACGCGTTGCTAGCGATGATCATCCCGTACTCGAATTCGCTGAGCTCGGCGCTGCGTCCGGACGCGAGGTGCGCCGACGATACGATCGGGTCAGTGACGACCGAACGGGTGGACTGTTTGGTGGTCGTCTTTTTCTTCGCCATCTCATTCCCCCAATATCGACAAGTCGCGCGCTTCGTTATCGGGCCCGAATACTACGCTACGCGACTTCAGGTGTCCGCTCGGTAGCGCTCGGCTCCCATTGACCGTATCCGCCGCCGCCCGGCGTTTCGACGACGAACAAGTCACCGGCTCGCAATTCGACGCTAGCGACAAATCCCAGCTCCTCGCGACGCCCGTCAGCTCGGATGACGTAGTTCTTCCCGCGGGCACCGGGACTGCCGCCCTTAATTCCGAATGGAGGAATACGCCGGTTGTTCGACAGTATCGACGCTGTCATCGGTTCGAGAAAACGGATCTCGCGAATCCCCCCGTTACCGCCATGCCAGCGGCCAGCGCCGCCCGAATCCGGGCGGATTTCGAAGCGCTCGAGTCGAACCGGATAGCGCCATTCCAGAACTTCGGGATCGGTCAGGCGCGAATTGGTCATGTGCGTTTGTACGACGTCTGTCCCATTGAACCCCGGGCCGGCGCCCGACCCGCCCGCGATCGTCTCGTAGTAT
>QKCS01000300.1 GCA_003246795.1 Alphaproteobacteria bacterium | reverse complement strand
GCCTCACGCGAGCGTGATCCGGCTCTTTCGTGTGGCGAAGATGATCGTGTAGATTCCCGGCTTACGCTGTTTGCGCTCGATGGGTTTGTCATGACATTGCGAAAACTTGCGGTGACGGTGGTTGGCGCTGTCGTTTTGGTGTTGGACCAGGCGACGTTCGCGGCTGCACAACCCGTGGACCTGTGGACCGTCACCGGTGTTCCCGTCGACGCCACCGGCACTAGCCCGTCGGCCGCCAAGGAGGCGGCGTTGGCGCAAGGGCGGCAAAAGGCCTGGACCGAGGTCTTTCGCAGAGTCACGCCGTCGACCGAATGGTCGCGCCAACCTCAGTTGTCCGACGAAGAGCTCGAGCCGATGGTCAAGAGCTTCGGTATTTCGGGCGAGAAGCATTCGAGCACGCGGTACCTTGCGACGGTCACCTATGTGTTCAATCCCGCGTCCGTTCGCACCGCTCTGCGGAAGTCAGGGACGCAATTCAGCGAATCGACGTCGAAGCCGGTGCTTGTCGTTCCGTTGAATGGAACGGCCTGGGCTCCGGATTCGGCGTGGGGTCGGGCGTGGGCGAACGAGGCGCGCCGCGGGCGGTTGGTACCGGTGGCCGTGCCGGTGGGCGACGTTCAGGACATGACGTCGCTGGCGACGATTTCGTCGGCCGCCGACTGGGCGATGTTGAAGCCGTTGGCGGACCGGTATGGCGCGAGTTCCGTCCTCGTCGCATCGGCAAACAAGAGCGGCAACAGCCTTCGGGTGAACATGACCCATATCCAGCCCACCGGACGGGCCCAGCGTGGCGGTTCGTATGCGCCGCAGGGCGGCGAGGACGAAGCGGCCTTGGCGCAGCGTGCGGCCGGATCCGTCGCCGACGGCCTTCAAGAGAGCTGGAAGCGTTCGACATCGGTCGATTATGGGCAGCAAAGCGCGCTTGTCGTGAGCGTGCCTTTCAACAATCTGTCGGAATGGGTGAGCATCAAGCGGCACCTCGACGGGACGCGGCTGATCCAGACGCTGTCCATCCAGGAACTGAACATGGCCAACGCGAAGGTGCGTTTGGACTATGTCGGCAAGGTCGAGCAGTTGCAGACCGCGCTGTCGCAGACCAATCTGTTCCTCAATGTCGACGCAAACGGAACCTGGACGCTCAGCCGCAATGCAGCCTCAACCGCCGCCGCATCAGGATCGGTGGTTCCTTAAACCGTCACGCTACGGCCTCACGCTTGCGAACGGCGTCACGTCCGTTCGCGTGGTGTTGGTGCCGTTCATTGCCCTAGCGTTGCTCAGCGGACGTTTCGACGACGCGTTCTGGATGATGCTGGTGGCCGGCGCGTCGGATGCCGTCGACGGGTACATCGCGCGCACGTTCGGCCACAAGTCGCTTGTCGGGGCCTATCTCGACCCGATGGCGGACAAGCTTTTGATCGTGACGATCTTCGCCGTGCTGACCTATGAGGGGCATTTGCCGGCGTGGATGATGGTGCTCGTCGTCGGGCGCGACGTCGCGATCGTCGCCACGGTCGCCGTCTTCACGCGCATGAAGAAAGTCGATTTCCGCATGCAGCCGCTGTTCATCAGCAAGTTGACGACGTTCGCGCAGATCGCGTTGGTGCTCGCGACCGTCGCGGATCTCGCCTTTTCGCTCGATTGGGGCGACTTGCGGGTTGCGCTGTTGTGGACGACTGCGGCCGTGACCGTGGCCTCGTGGGTCGCGTATTTCTTCGAGGGGCTGCGCGCCGTCAAGGCCGCCGAAGCCAAGCCGGCGAACTGATCTTCATGCCGCGCAAATCGTCAAGCCAGTTGCCGCTTCAGTTCGAAGCAAAGCGCAGCTACGCGCGGGAAGATTTCGTGCCGGGGGCGGCGAACGAGGCGGCGCTCGCTTTCGTCGATGCGTGGCCCAACTGGCCCGCGCGCGCCTGCGCGCTTTGGGGGCCGACGGGCAGCGGCAAGACGCATCTGGCGGAGATCTGGCGCGCAGCCACTGGCGCGCAAGCGATTGCCGCGCCTGATTTGACTGTGGCGGTGGTTGCGGAGCTCGAAGCCGGCGGCGCGTTCCTGCTCGACGACGCGGACCGGGCGGACGGCGGTGCCGCGTTCTTTCACTTGCTGAACTTCGTGAACCAGTCCGGCGGGTGGCTGCTGATGACCGGCGCGGAGCCGCCGCAACGCTGGCCGGCGCACGTGCCCGATCTTCATTCTCGATTAACCGCCGTGCCGGGCGTGGCGCTTCAGGCGCCTGACGAGGCGCTGCTGGCGCGGGTTCTCCTGAAGCTGTTCGCGGACCGGCAGCTTAAGCTTCCCGAAGTCTTAATCGACTACCTTATTCCGCGGATGCGGCGCTCGTTTGCCGACGCGGAACGCGTCGTCGTTCTGATCGACAACCTGGCGCTGCAACAAAAACGCAATATTTCCGTCGAAATCGGGGCGCAGGCGCTCAGGCTTCTGGACGCTGAGCGGGCGGCGCCTTCGGCTGACAACGGAGAGGGTTTGGTCTAGGGTCCGCCGCGAAAATCGAGCCATTGTCCAAGAAAACATCAAGCGGTCACGCGTCGATGGAAACGACCACGTCCAAGCGCGAAGGCGTTCCCGCCGCGACAGCGACGCGCCGGGAAGCGCGCGGTCACGTTAAGACGATCGATTCCAAGTCGCCGGAGAGGCTCGTCAATCGGGAGCTGTCGTGGCTGGCCTTCAACACGCGCGTCCTCGACGAGGCGAAAAACGAACGCCATCCGCTGCTTGAGCGGCTGCGGTTTCTTTCGATTTCGGCCGCGAACCTCGACGAGTTCTACATGGTGCGCGTCGCGGGCCTCAAAGGGATGGTCAATGCGAGCGTCGGGACGCTTTCGGACGACGGCTTGCGCCCGCAACAACAGCTGAACGCGATCGACACGACGGCGTCGGAACTGATGGCCGATCAGCAACGCGTTTGGCTCGATCTCAGCGCGTTGCTGCGCAAGGCCGGCATCAGCGTCATCGAGCCTCGCGAACTGCTTCCCGCCGATCGGCAGTGGCTCAAGCAGAAGTTCATGAGCGACATCTATCCGGTGTTGACGCCGCTGGCGATCGACCCGGCGCATCCTTTCCCGTTCATTCCGAACATGGGCCTCGCGCTCGCGCTGCAGCTTCGGCGCAAGGACGGGCGCGAGATGGACGCACTGATCCCCATTCCGGGGCAGATCGCGCGTTTCGCACGCTTGCCGCAACAAGGGACGAACGGGTCGAACGGCGGCAATGCGCCGACGGCGCGTTTCATCGCGCTCGAGCACATCATCGGCGAGTTCCTGGATCAGTTGTTTCCGGGCTACGAGGTGACGGCGCGCGGATGTTTCCGGGTGCTTCGCGACAGCGACATCGAAGTCGCCGAAGAAGCCGAAGATCTCGTCCAATGGTTCGAAGGCGCGCTGAAGCGGCGCCGGCGCGGCAGCGTGATCCGGCTCAAGTTCGAGGCGTCGATGCCCGACGACCTGCACGCCTTCATCGTCGATCACATGGACTTGAACGGGCGCGAGCCGGTCAGCGTGCAGGGCATCTTGGGTCTCGCCGACACGCGCCAACTCATCATCGAGGAACGGCCGGATCTGATCTTCCAGCCGTACAATCCGCGCTTTCCGGAACGCATTCGCGAGTTCAACGGCGATTGCTTCGCGGCGATCAAGGCGAAGGACCTGATCGTCCACCATCCGTTCGAGTCGTTCGACGTCGTCGTGCAGTTTCTGCGGCAGGCCGCCGCCGATCCCGACGTCGTCGCGATCAAGCAGACCCTCTATCGCACGGGCAACGATTCACCGGTGGTCAAGGCGTTGATCGAGGCGGCGGAAGCCGGCAAGTCGGTGACGGCGCTCGTCGAGCTGAAGGCGCGTTTCGACGAGGCGGCGAACATCAAATGGGCGCACGACATGCAGCGCGCGGGCGTGCAAGTCGTGTTCGGATTCCTGGAGCTGAAGACGCACGCGAAACTTTCGCTCGTCGTTCGGCGCGAGGCCGGCGCCGTGAAGACCTACACGCATTTCGGGACGGGCAATTATCACTCGGCGACCGCGAAGATTTACACGGACCTTTCGCTGTTCACTGCCGATCCGGTCTTGGGACAGGACGCCGGGCGCGTGTTCAATTTCATCACCGGCTACGCGGAGCCGTCGCATCTCGAGAAGCTGGCCGCGTCGCCGGTGAACCTGCGCGAGACGCTGATCGATCACATCCGCAACGAAGCCGCCCACGCGAAGGCGGGCAGACCCGGGCACATTTGGGCGAAGTTGAACGCGCTGGTCGACGCGGCCGTCATCGACGAGCTTTACCAAGCGAGCCAGGCCGGGGTGAAAATCGAGCTTGTCGTTCGCGGCATCTGCTGCCTGCGGCCGGGCGTTCCAGGCCTTTCCGAGAGCATCCGGGTCAAGAGCATCGTCGGACGGTTCCTGGAACATGCGCGCATCGTCTGTTTCGGCAACGGCAAGGAGTTGCCGCACCCGGAGGCGAACGTGTACATCTCCTCCGCCGATTGGATGCCGCGAAACCTGGACAGGCGCGTCGAGGTGCTGGTGCCGATCGAGAACCCGACCGTGCACGAACAGGTGATGGGCCAAATCATGACGGCGAACCTGCGCGACGTTGCGCAGAGCTGGTATCTGCAGGGCGACGGAACCTATGCGCGGCCGGCGGGGTACGACGCGCCGAACGCGTTCAGCGCGCACGAATACTTCATGACCAATCCGAGCCTGTCGGGGCGCGGCAGCAAGGGCCTGACCAAGGGGCGCGGCAAGACGGGCGCGCGCGGCCGCGGGAAGGGCCAATAGGCCGGGATGGCCGGGACCGCCAGCGATACTGTGCGGCGCGCGGCGGCGACGTCCGTCGCGCCGCTGGAAGGATCGTTTGCGGTCGTCGACATCGGCTCGAACTCCGTGCGTCTGGTGATCTACGACCGGATGGCGCGCAGCCCCGTTGCGCGATTCAACGAAAAGGCGCTGTGCGCGATTGGCCGCAACATGGTGCGGACCGGGCGGCTCGACGACGCGGGCAGCGATGCGGCCGTGAAGGCGCTGGGACGGTTTCGCGAAATCGCGAGTGTTGTCGGCGTCACGCGGATCGAAGTGGTCGCGACGGCGGCGGTGCGCGACGCGAAGAACGGCAATGAGTTTGTGGCGCGGGCGCGCGACGCCGTGGGCGTGCCGATCAAGATTCTGACGGGTGAGGAAGAGGCGCGGCTTGCGGCGGAAGGCGTTCTTGCCGCCATTCCGGACGCGGACGGCGTCGTCGGCGATCTGGGCGGCGGAAGCTTGGAACTCGCGCTCGTCGGGGACGGAAGGCAATCGACGGGGATCACGTTGCCGTTCGGCCCCCTGCGTTTGATGGATTTGTGCGACGGAAAGATCGAGCGTGCGCGCGGGATCGTCGACAAGGAGCTTGAGGGCGTCTCCGGTCTCGAGAAACTGAAAGGCAAGGCGCTCTACGCCGTCGGCGGCGTTTGGCGCAACATCGCGCGTATTCATATGGAAGACTCCGAGCATCCGATCAGGGTGTTGCATCATTACGAGATTCCACGCGAGCGGGCGGTTGAGTTCGCGCACTTCCTGTCGGGGCTCTCCCGAAAGTCTCTCGAAGCGATCGTGGCTGTCACGCGGCGGCGCGCGGAGGCCATACCCTATGGCGCCGTCGTCATGGAGCGGCTGCTCAAGGTCGCGAAGCTCGATCGTGTGATCATCTCGGCGTTCGGCGTGCGCGAGGGCGTTTTGTTTTCCCGCCTGGCGGCGGAGGAGCGGGCGGAGGATCCTCTCATAGCGTCGTGCGAAGACATGTCGCGGCGGCTGGGGCGCGATCCGGAGCTTGGGCGTACGCTCGAGCGCTGGACTGCGCCGCTCTTTCCGGGAGCGGACAAGCGCTTCGACCGGTTGCGGCGCGCGGCGTGCTACCTAGCCGATACCGGATGGCGGGGGCACCCCGATCATCGCGCGGATCAGACCTTCAGCGATGTGCTGTACGGCCCGTTCATCGGC
>QKCS01000374.1 GCA_003246795.1 Alphaproteobacteria bacterium | reverse complement strand
TCGATCGACGCGACGGAGCATCTGCCGCCGGAGCATGGCGCTTATCTCGCACGCAATTGGCGGCGCAAGCGCGAATGGGGCGGATCGTTCATGCTCGACAAGGTCTGCCACGATTTCGACATTCTGGGCGAGATCGCGGGCGCGCGCCCCGCGCGCGTGGCGAGCTTCGGGGGGCGCGGCATCTTCCGCGGCGACCGCGAGCCGCCCATGCGTGAGTATCCGGACGGCGCGCCGGCTTTCGAGACGTGGCCGGGCGGATGGGGCGCGACGGAAGACGCCTTTCTCACCGACGCGGACGTGACCGATCATCAGACGGCGCTGGTGCACTACGCGAACGACGTGCAGCTGTCGTTCCACTCGAACAACTGCACGGCGCTACGCGAGCGGCGCTGGTACATCGCGGGGACGGAAGGCACGCTCGTCGCCGACCTCGTGCGCAACCGGTTGATCTGGCGGCGCGTGCTCGAACGCGGCGCGCCGTTCCGCCACCAGTTCCCCGTTTCGGAGCACGACCACAACGGCGCCGACGTCGCGATGGCGCGCGACCTGATCGCGGCCTTGAAGGACGAGGCGGATTTTTCGGTGTCGCCGTTCCAAGCGATCGAAGCAGGCTTGACCGTGATGGCGATCGACCGCGCTCAAGCGCTCGGCCAAGTCGTGGATTGCACGGCGATTTGGGCGACGCTCGACGCGGCCATGCGCGCCGAAGGATAGCTCAGCGCGGCGGCGTGTCTGCCTTTAGCACCAGTTTCAGCGCACGATCTTCGTCCCAGGCGACGGGACCCGACACGCGTCCGCGTTCGCGGCCGTCCCGGTCGATCACGATCGTCGTCGGCAGGCCCAAGACGTTGAAGTCGCCTTGCGCGCGCATCGTCGGATCGACGTAGACGTCGAGATTCTCGATCTCGTGTTCGTCGTAGAATTCTTGAACCGTGTCCGGACCGCCGTGGTCGAGGCTCAAGGCGACGACCACCGCGCCGTGGCGCGCAAGCCTCTCCTGAAGACGGTCGAGCGTCGGCATTTCGGCGACGCAAGGCGTGCACCACGTCGCCCATAGATTGAGAACGACAATCCGGCCGCGAAAGTTCTCCAGCGTCAGCTTGTCGCCGTCTTCGTCCAAGAACTCGACATGCGGGGCCATCTTAACCCCGTACGTCCAGACGAAGCTTTCGATACCGCCGGACTTCGGCGGCGCCCCATCATCGTTAAGCCGAACCAGCATGTAGACGGCGAACGTCGCCGCGACCACAATGGCGGCAATCAGGATGATCACAACGAAACGCCAACTCGTAGCCATTCAAGCGACGACTTTTCGCATTATTGGAACACGCAAGATCCGATGACGACCAACGAGATGTGGGGCGGACGCTTCGCCCGGGGACCGGCCGCCATCATGGAGGAGATCAACGCCTCCATCGACTTCGACCGTCGTCTTTATGCCCAAGATATCGCGGCCTCGAAAGTGCACGCCCGCATGCTGGCGAGCCGCGGCATTATTTCGCAGGCCGACGCACAAGCGATTAACGGCGGGCTGGATCAAATCAAAGCGGAGATCGATCAAGGCAAGTTCACGTTTTCGCGGGCGCTGGAAGACATCCATATGAACGTGGAGTCGCGCCTCAAGGAGCTGATCGGCGAAGCGGCGGGCCGCTTGCACACGGGGCGCTCGCGGAACGACCAGGTCGCGACGGACTTCCGGCTTTGGATCCGCGATTCGATCGACGCGTTCGACGTGGGCCTGGCGGCATTCCAAAAGGCGCTCGTCGCGAAGGCGTCGGCGCATGCGGCGACCGTGATGCCGGGCTTCACCCATCTGCAAACGGCGCAGCCGATCACGTTCGGGCATCACCTGCTCGCTTATGTCGAGATGGCGGCGCGCGACCGGGCGCGGTTCGCGCACGCCCGTCGCACCGTGAACGAGAACCCGCTGGGCTCGGCCGCGCTTGCCGGCACGTCGTTTCCGCTCGACCGCGAGGCGACGTCGCGCGATCTCGGCTTTTCAGGCCCAACGCGCAATTCGCTCGACGCTGTGTCGTCGCGCGACTTCGCGCTCGAGTATCTGAGCGCGTGCGCCATCATGGCGACGGATCTTTCGCGGCTTGCCGAAGAGATCGTGTTGTGGAGTTCGCAGGCATTCGGCTTCGTGCAGCTGTCGGACGCGTTCTCGACCGGCTCGTCGATCATGCCGCAGAAGCGCAACCCGGACGCGGCGGAACTCGTGCGCGCCAAGTGCGCGCGCGTGACGGGCGGGCTCATGACGCTCTTCGGCGTGATGAAGAGCCTGCCGCTCGCCTACGCCAAGGATATGCAGGAAGACAAGGAAGCCGTATTCGACGCGACCGACTCGGCCGCGCTGGCACTCGCGGCGATGACGGGCATGGTCGAAGACTTGCAGGTGAACGAGGCAGCCATGCGCAAGGCGGCAGGCGAAGCCTTTTCGACGGCGACCGACATGGCCGATTGGCTGGTGCGCGTCCTAAAGAAGCCGTTCCGTGACGCGCACCACGTCACGGGTCGCATCGTTGCGATGGCGGAAGCGCGCAAATGTGGGCTCGCCGATTTGAGCCTCAAGGACCTTCAGTCGGTTGAGCCGGGCATCACCGCCGATATACAGTCCGTCTTGAGCCTGGACGCGTCGGTCGCCAGCCGAACGAGCTTCGGCGGCACGGCGCCCGAGAGGGTCCGCGAACAGGTCCGCTACTGGCAGGAGCAGCTCAAATGATCATGCGTTTGTTCGTCGTCGCCGCGTTGATCGCGGGCTTGGGCATCTCGGCCTGCGGCAAGAAGGGCCCGCTGGAACCGCCGAAGGCGTCAGTCGCCGACGTTCGTTAGCCGCTCGTCATGGCCGGGCCTGGCCCGGCCACCCAGCGCGCACGCCAGTGCGCCAAGAAGAATTAAGAAGCCGGTGGCATGCTCCATCTGAACGAGTCACTCCGCCGCGCGGACGCGTGGCGACTGGGTGGCCGGGTCGGGCCCGGCCATGACGGATGTTGAGGACATGAACCATTTCGAATACCGCGACGGCGTCTTGCATGCCGAAGACGTACCGGTGCCCGAGATCGCCAAGGCGGTCGGGACGCCGTTCTATTGCTATTCGACGGCGACGCTGGAGCGGCACTACCGCGTGTTCGAGGCGGCGATGCCGAAGGGGACGCTCGTCGCTTACGCGGTCAAGGCGAACGGCAGTCTGGCCGTCATCAAGACGCTGGCCAAGCTTGGCGCCGGCGCGGACATCGTATCCGGCGGCGAGATGAAGAAGGTTCTCGCGGGCGGCGTGCCGGCGTCGAAGATCGTCTTTTCGGGCGTCGGTAAGAAGCGTGACGAGATGGCCGCGGCGCTGGACGCCGGCATCTATCAATTCAACGTCGAGAGCGAGGCCGAACTCGACGTCCTGGACGAGGTGGCGGCGTCGAAGGGCGCCAAGGCCGCGGTCGCGCTGCGCATCAACCCGGATGTCGATGCGCGCACGCACGCGAAGATTTCGACCGGCAAGGCGGAGAACAAGTTCGGCATCGGCTGGGGCCGCGCGAAGGCGGCTTATGCGCACGCCGCGAAGTTGCCCAGCGTGAAGGTTGTCGGCGTCGACGTGCATATCGGCAGCCAGATCACGGAGCTTGGTCCATTCCGCGAAGCGTTCGCAAAGGTCGCCGATCTGGTGCGCGATCTTCGCGCGGACGGCCACGAGATTTCGCGCATCGACCTCGGCGGCGGACTGGGCGTGCCATACGACGGAAGCGCTGCGGCCCCGCCTTTGCCCGACACCTACGGCGCCGCCGTGCACGAGGCCGTGGGCAAACTGGACGCGCAGTTGATCATGGAACCCGGGCGCCTGATCGCGGCGAACGCCGGCGTGTTGGTGTCGGAAGTCATCTACATCAAGCGCGGCGACACGAAAGAGTTCGCGATCCTGGACGCGGGCATGAACGACCTGATCCGGCCGGCCATGTACGACGCATGGCACGAAATCGTGGCGGTGCGGACGGCGCCCAATGTGCAACGCAGGGTTTACGACGTGGTCGGCCCGGTCTGCGAAAGCGCCGACCTGTTCGCACGGGATCGTGAACTTCCGCAGCTTTCCCAGGGCGATCTGGTCGCCATCCTGACGGCAGGGGCCTATGGCGCGGTTCAGGCCTCCGGCTACAATGCCCGGCCCTTGGCACCGGAAGTGCTTGTCAAAGGCCGCCAATTTGCGGTCACAAGGCCGCGGCAAACTGTTGACGATATGATCGCACAAGAGCGCTGGCCCGATTGGCTCTTGTGACGCCCCTAGGGTTCGCGGGCCCCTTGCGAGTGATGCGTTGAGCGAAAGCGAAGACCATAAGCCGAGCGAGGACCGTCCGGGTTTGCCGTTGACGGTGGGCCGGCGCGTTCTGTTGAGTTGGGTCTCGCTTGCGGCCGAACGGCTGTGGCCGCTGCTCTGGCCGGCGGGCGGCGTCGTCGGACTTTTCATCATTCTCGCGCTCGCCAACGTCTTCGTCTATCTGCCGGAGTGGCTTCATCTCATCAGTCTGATGGGCTTCGTCGCCGTGCTCGTCGCTGCAGTGATGTGGTCGTTGCAGCAAACCGAAGTGCCGACGCGCGCACAGGCGGTGCGTTTCCTCGAACGGTCGAGCGGTTTGGAACACCGGCCGCTCAGCACGCTGGAGGACAAGCCCGCGACCGGCACCGACGAGGACACCTCGCGGCTGTGGCATGCGCATCGTCGCTGGGTGATGGACCACATTCACCGGCTCAAGGTCGCGTGGCCGAAGCTGTCGCTTGCGGCGCGCGATCCGCATGCGCTGCGCGTGCTCATCGTGCTCGTGATCACGGCACTGACGATCGCCAATTGGACGGAGGTTCCGGCGCGTCTGTCGGCGGCGCTGTCGCCCGGCTGGGCGCAAGGCAACGTGCCGGCGACGTTCGAGGCGTGGGTGACGCCGCCTGCCTACACGGGCGAGCCGCCGCGCCATCTATCGGCGGCGGCCAACCTCAACGACGACGCCACGATCGCCGTGCCGCGGGGATCGACGTTGACCGTGCGCACGCACGGCGACGCCTCCGCGGCGTTGAAAGTCGGCTCGTTGGGCGGGTCGGTGCCCAATCAATCGCGGCCCGAATTCCTGCCAGCCGGCGGCGACGCGCGCGACGCGAAACTGATCGTCGATACCGACATGACCGTGCGGCTGTCGCTGAACGCGTCGCTGACGGCGCGCTGGCGGTTCAAAACGCTGGCCGATACGCCGCCGCAGATCGGATTCAAGACGCCGCTCGCCGTGACGCAGGCGCAATCGCTCAGGTTCCACTATGCGGTGAAGGACGACTACGGCGTCACGTCGGCGCAAGCGCGCATCGAGCTCCTCCACACGCCCACGCCGTCGAACCGCAAGGCGCCCGCGCCGATCGTCTTCGAATTGCCGTTGCCGCCGGCGCCCGCGCGCAAAGGCGACGCCGCGATCTTCAAGGATCTGACGGCGCATGTTTGGGCGGGCTTGCCGGTGCGGGTGATGCTGGTCGCACGCGACGAGCTTGGCCAGGAAACGCGGTCGAAGCCGGTGAAGATCGTGCTGCCGGAACGACGCTTCAACCAACCGCTCGCCCGCGCGCTTATCGAGCAACGGCGCAATCTCGCGCGCGATTTCTCGTCGGCGCCGATGGTGGCGCAGGCGCTGGACGCGCTGGCGATCGCGCCCGAACGGTTCACGCCCGACCGGCGCATCTATCTGGGGCTTCGCGCCGCTTATTTCATGGTCTCGCGCCAACGCGGCGGCGATCAGATCGCTACCGCGCAGCAGCTGCTCTGGGATTTGGCGCTTCGCCTCGAGGAAGGCGACACGCCGCAGGCCCAAGCCGAGCTGCGCGCCATTCAGCAAAAGCTGATGGAAGCACTGGCCAAAGGCGCGCCCGACGAGGAGATCGAACGGCTGCTCGCTCAATTGCGTTCGGCGATCGACCGTGCCGTCAAAGCCATGGCCGAGCGCGCCAAGGCGAGCGGAAGCTTCCCGCAGATGCCTGGCGGCGGGCACATGGTCCGGCCGCAAGATCTGCAGTCGATGATGGATCAAATCCAGGATCTGGCGCGGCAAGGTTCGCGGGCTGCGGCGCAACAGATGCTCGCGCAGTTGCAGAACATGCTCGAGAACATGCAGTCGATGGGCGGCGGTCAGATGACCGCCGAGCAGAAGGCCGCCACGCAAGCGCTCGAGAAGCTGGGCTCGATCATGGCGCGCCAGCGCAGCCTGATGGACAAAACCTTCCGCGAGCAGCAAGAGGTCGAAGAAGCGCCGGAGCGCCAAGGCAAACCCTCGCCGCTCAAGGGCGAGCAAGCGAAGCTGGGCGACGAGCTGACGCAGATCATCAAGCAGACCGGACAAGCCGACGAAGCGGCGAAGGCGCTGACGCGCGCGCAGGACTCGATGGACGACGCCACAGACCAGCTCGGCACCGGCAAGTTGGGCAAGGCGGGCAAGAGTCAACAAAGGGCGCTCGATGAGCTCAGGCGCGGGGGCGAAGCGATCGCAAAGCAGCTGCTGCAACAGATGGCGGGCCAAGGCGCGATGATGCCCGGCGAAGGGCCCGGCATGGGCGAGAACGAGGATCCGTTCGGGCGGCCACAATCGTCCTACGGGCCGTCGTTCGGCGATTCCGTGAAGGTGCCGGACAAGATCGACATGCAGAAGGCGCGCGAGATTCTGGAGGAATTGCAGCGGCGCGCGGCCGAGCGCGGGCGGCCTTCGTACGAGCTCGAATATATCGAGCGACTGCTACGTCGATTTTGACTTCTTCTTCGCCAGCACGTCGTCGACCACGGCGCAGATGCCGGCGATCGTGAACGGCTTCGAGACGACGCGATAGACGAGATCGTTCAGGCCGTGCGCGCGTTCGATCTGATGTTCGTGGCCCGACATGATGATGATCTTCATCTTCGGGTAGTCGCGCCCGGCGGCGAGCGCGAGCGCGATGCCGTCCATGATCGGCATGTCGATGTCGGTCAGCAGCAGGTCAAATTTGCCCTTCTTCAGCCGCTCGAGTGCGTCGGCCCCGTCCTGGGCCATTGTCACCTTGTGGCTGCGCTGCTCCAGCCCGCGGGCAATAAACTCCCTGAGCGCCAGTTCGTTCTCCGCGATCAGGATCTTCGCCATCAGTCGTTACCCGGGGTCACTCTTCACTTAGAATAGCTATAAAAGGCAGTCCACGGAATTTGTGGGCGTGATCCATCCCGTACCCAACGACGAAGGCGGGTGGGCATGAAAACCCGACAAAATCGGCGTGTTTCTGCGGTTCCCGGTCGGCGGTCTTGTCCAAAAGCACGCAAACCCTGACCGCGGTCGCGCCCCGTTCGAGCAGGTGGTGGCGCGCGTAGGCGATGGTGCGCCCGCTGTCGAGGATGTCGTCGACGACCAGCACCTCGCGACCTTCGACGGCGATCTCGACGTCGCGCAACAGGCGCACGGTCCCGCTGGACACCGTTCCGGCACCGTAGCTCGCCAGGGTCATGAAATCGACGTCGGGATTTAGTCGATGGGCGGCGAGCGCCCGGATCAAATCGGCGGCGAAGACGAAACTGCCCTTGAGGATCGCCACCAACGCGAAGTCCTTCGACATGCGCGCGGCGATCTCGTCCGCCAACGTTTCCAGTCGAGCCGCAATCACATCGGAGGGATAGAGGGGCTCAGGATGAGCCACGTCATTCACCCGCTTTGACAAAGCGGACTTCCAAGTCGTGGGCGTCCGCGGGCGGGCTTTCGAGGCGCGCGCTGAACGTGCCTTCCTCGTGTCCGCCGAGGCGTTCTTGGTCGGCGGCTACAACCCAGTGATAGAGCTCGCGCCCGCGCGCATCGCGCACGGCGAGGCGAACCTTCGGCACCGCGAGTTCGCGGTCGGTTTCGTTGATGATCTGTCCCTTGATCGAGATGACCGGCACCGTGTTGTTCAGCTCTTGCGTGTGGGTCGCGACGATCTTGAAGCCGCGTGCATTCACGGGGCGGCCCAACCATTCGTAGAGGCTCGCCGACTCGGGCCATATCTGAACGATCTCCTCAGGGAGCGAAAAGAAAAGCAGCGGCAATCCGGCCACCAGCGCCACGAGGGCGAAGATCCCCGCCATGCTGCGCGAACGCGCGCGCAGGCGGTCGGTCATGCCGCCGCCGGTCGGCGGCGGCGGGGGGCGCGGAATGTCGAAGTTGGGAACGGGCTGCGCAACGGAGCCGGAGGGAGCCGGCAACATGCGCGACTTGTCGGTTACGGGGCCCGTCGGTGTGGGCGCCTCTTCCACAGGAATCGGAACGGGCGTCGGGGGCAGTTCGGGCCCCGCGTCCTGAAACCAGGTATGTTGGCAGCGTGCGCATCGCACCTGCCTGCCGGGCGGCCTGACGACCCCAGCCTCAAGTAGATAGCGAGTTGCACAGCGGGGGCAGGTAATTATCATCCGAGGCTTGAGCCCGCGTCGATTCTCGTCTTTTGGCACAACACCTTAGCACCTGCAAGCAAGCGCGGACCAAGGGTCGCGATCTAACCCATTAACCGAAAAGGATTAATCGGTGGTTCGGTTCGAGAATGTGGGGATGCGTTACGGGCTCGGGCCCGAAATCCTCCGTGACGTTTCGTTCACACTCGAACCAGGCTCGTTCCATCTCCTAACCGGACCGTCCGGCGCCGGCAAGACGTCATTGCTGAAGCTGATCTACTTAGCCGAGCGCCCGTCGCGCGGTGCAATCTGGATGTTCGATCGCGAGATCGCGGCGACGCCGCGCGAGGAGTTGCCACCGCTGCGCCGTCGCATCGGCGTCGTGTTCCAGGACTTCCGCCTGCTCGATCACTTGACCGTGTTCGATAACGTGGCGTTGCCGCGACGGGTCATGGGCGAGTTCGAAGGGGACTACCGCGCGGAAGTGGAAGAGCTGCTGTCGTGGGTGGGACTCGGCAATCGCTTGAACGCGAAACCCGCCACGTTGTCCGGCGGCGAGAAGCAGCGCGTCGCGATCGCGCGCGCGGTCGTCGCAAAGCCCGAGCTTTTGCTCGCCGACGAACCGACCGGCAATGTCGATCCCGAGATCGGCGCGCGTATCATGCGGCTCTTCATCGAGCTCAACAGGCTGGGCACAAGCGTGCTGATCGCGACCCACGATCAGCGCATCATGGAGCGCGTGCCCGCGATGCGCATCTTCAAGCTTACCGAAGGACGGTTGACGTCGGCAAATGCGAACGAGATCGCCATAGCAGGAGCCAAACGCGCGTGAACCCCGCCGCACCATCCGGATTGATGCCGGCCGACAGCGCGTCCGGCGCAACACTGCACACGATCGTGGCCGTGATGAGCTTTCTCGCCTGCCTCACGCTGGGCGCGGTCTTGACGCTGAGCCGGCTGGCGTCGGAGTGGACGGAGGGGCTTTCCGGATCTGTGACGGTGCAGTTGCTGCCTTCGCCGCAAATCTCGCCCGAGGACCAACTCAACGAAGCGTTGCGGCTTGTGCGCCAATGGCCCGGCATCTTCTCAGCGAAAGCGCTGAGCCGCGGCGAAGCGTCGAAGCTTTTGGAGCCGTGGCTGGGCGAAGGCAACGTGCTTGACGATCTTCCGGTGCCGCAGCTCATCGAGGTTACGCTGACGCCGGGCCAGCCGGTCGAGCTTGCCGGGTTGGGACGCGCGCTCGCCGACGGCGTTCCGGGCGCGCAGCTCGACGACCACCAACGCTGGAATCAGGAGCTCGCCTCGTTCGCCGCGTCGTCGGAGGCCGTCGGTTGGGCGGTGTTGGCGCTGATCGCGGTCGCGACGCTTGCGATCGTCATCTACGCCACGCAAGCGGGGCTCCAAGCACACCGCGAGATCGTCGAAGTCGTGCACATGATCGGCGCCCGCGACGTGTTCATCGCGACCGAATTCCAGCGCCACTTCCTTTGGCTCGGTCTTCGCGGCGGCTTGATCGGGCTGACGCTGGCCGCGATCACGCTTCTGGGCAGCAGCTTCTTCTGGGACAGCCGCGAGGCGCCGGTCGGCGCGCAATATTTGCCGCAGCTGGTGACGTCGCCGTTTCACTACATCTGGCTTCTGTTCGTGCCGGCCGCGATCGCAGGGATCGCGATGGCGACGGCGCGAATGACCGTCTTGCGCGTGCTCGGCCGCATGCCATGAAACTCGTCATGCTTGACCGCGACGGCGTCCTCACGCACGACCGCGCCGACTATGTCAAGCATCCGGGCGAGCTGGTGATGATCGCGGGCGCGGCCGAAGCGTGCGCCCGCCTCAACCGAGCCGGAATCAAGATCGCCGTGGTCAGTAATCAATCGGCGGTCGGGCGCGGCATTATTTCGGCAGAGATGTTGGAGCGCATTCACGAGAAACTCAGGGCGGAGCTTCGGGCCGCCGGCGCGCGTTTAGACCTTTTGTTAACGTGCCCCGATCAACCCTGGGCGGCCGGGGAACGGCGAAAGCCCGCGCCAGGCATGTTGCGAGAGGCGCTGGCTCATTTCCGCGCCGCGCCGGGCGAGGCTGTCATGGTCGGCGACCAGATCCACGATTTGCGCGCGGCGCACGCGGCCGGGGTGGCACGCGTCCTGGTGCGCAGCGGAAAAGGCGCGGAAATGCAGGCCCAGGGCATCCCTGAGGACATTCTGCCCGTCTCGATCTATGATTCATTGTCCGGGGCGGTCGAGGCGCTGCTCTCGACCGATTCCGAAGCGTAGCTGCACATGGAGCGATGACGTGCAGTCCGGGCGTTCCCATCGATGGGCCTTTTTCGGCTTCGCGTTTCGCGTGGTCGTGGCATTGTTCGTGCTCGCCGTGCTGGGCTTTCCGATCTTCGTCTGGTCGTTGCCGCGGGCCTCATCGGCGCCGCCGGCGTCCGATGCGATCGTCGCGCTCACGGGCGGCGAAGGACGTTTGGCGGCGGGGCTTGAACTCCTCGAACTTGGCAAGGGACAACGGCTGCTCATCTCCGGCGTCCATTCGGGCACGACACGCGCAGAGTTGTTCGCGGCCGTCGGTCAATTGCCGATGCGCGCGGCGTGCTGCGTCGATCTCGGGCGCGGCGCGGAGAACACGATCGGCAACGCGGGCGAGACCGCCGTCTGGGCGGACAAGCACGGCTATCGCTCGATCATCGTCGTGACCGCGACCTATCACATGCCGCGCAGCTTGATGGAGCTGCGCGCGGTGATGCCGGGGACGAAGCTCGTGCCCTATCCTGTGTTCCCCGACCGCGTGCGGTTGGCCGAATGGTGGAGCGATCCGGAAACGACGGGCGTGCTGACGGGCGAGTATCTGAAATTCATTGTGTCCGCCGTTCGGCTCGGCGTGGCTACGCGGTTCTTCACGCAACCTGCTTCGGCGCCCGACGAGGCGATCATCGAAGAGGCGCCCGGCCAGCCGGCAGAATCGCCGGATTCCGCCACGCAGGACTTGAGTTCCGGCTGGGTCTCAGGTCAGCACTGACGCTTGTGCGCCGGCGCGATGGTCGCGCTAAGATCGGCGCCACGGCAACCACCTACGGATCACCGCTTGGTCTTCCTGCGCTCGCTTTTGTTCCAGATTTTTTTCTGGACGTTTTCCGTTCTCATCAATCTCGCCTATATCCCCGCGCTGTTGATGAAGCGGGACGTCGTCGTGCGCGGGATGGAGATTTGGGCGCGCACGAGCTTTTGGGGCCTGAAGCACATCGTGGGCTTGAACTACGAGGTGCGGGGTGTGGAGAACATTCCCAGTGGCGCCGCACTCTATGCCGGCAAGCATCTTTCGATGTGGGAGACCGTCGCTATCCAGGCCCTGTTCAAGGATCCCGCGATCATCATGAAGCGCGAGCTTTTGAGCGTGCCGGGCTACGGGTGGTACGCGCGCAAGGTCGGCATGATCGTCATCGACCGCGACGGCGGGGCCAAGACGATCCGCTCGATGATCGCGCAGGCGAAGGACTGCATCGCCAACGGGCGGCCGATCGTGATCTTTCCCGAAGGCACGCGAAAGAACCTGGGCGCGCCGCCGGACTACAAGCCGGGCGTGGCCGCCCTATATTCCGCGCTCGATCTACCGTGCGTGCCGATCGCGCATAATTCGGGGCTCTACTGGCCGCGCCGCGGGTTCTTGCGCAAGCCGGGCACGATCGTCGTCGAGATCCTGCCGCCGATCCCGGCGGGGCTGAAGCGGCCGGCGTTCATGGCCGAGCTCGAAACGCGGATCGAGAACGCGACCGCCCGGCTTCTGGCCGAAGGCGGCTTTCAGGCCAATGAAGCGACGCCCGCGACGGCCTGAATTCGTTGTCCGCCAATAGGTTAATGACGCAATCTATTGTGTTTTCTGAGCGTGTTGGTACTCTATTTGGCCCCCATTTTCGGACGGCCGATCGATGACTGACCTGCCTGAAATCTCGCAGCAGATTTGGGACCTGAAGTACCGCCTCAAGGGCGCGGGTGTCGCGACGCCGGATGAGACGGTCGAGGACAATTGGGCACGCGTCGCGAACGCCGTGGCTTTGGCTGAAAAGCCGGAAGTCCGCGCGCGCTGGGCCGACGAGTTCAAGCGGGCGCTCACAGGTTTTCGTTTCTTGCCGGCGGGCCGCGTGCTTGCCGGTGCAGGCTCGGGGCGGTCGGTCACGCTCTTCAACTGCTTCGTCATGGGGACGATCCCCGACGACATGACGGGCATCTTCGACAATCTGAAAGAGGCCGCGCTGACGATGCAGCAAGGCGGCGGCATCGGGCACGACTTTTCGACGTTGCGGCCGACGGGCGCGGAGGTGAAGCGCGTGGGCGCCGATGCCTCAGGTCCCGTATCGTTCATGGACGTGTGGGACGCGATGTGCCGCACGATCATGTCGGCTGGTTCGCGGCGGGGCGCGATGATGGCGACCCTGCGCTGCGACCATCCCGACATCGAGGCCTTCATCGAGGCGAAGCGCGACCGCGACCGGCTGCGCAACTTCAACCTCTCCGTCCTCGTCACCGACAAGTTCATGCAGGCGGTGAGGAACGACGAGCCATGGGACCTCGTCTTCGACAGCAAGGTCTATCGCACGGTCTCGGCGCGCGGACTTTGGGACCGCATCATGGCGTCGACGTATGCGTATGCGGAGCCGGGGGTCGTCTTCATCGACCGCGTCAACCAGCGGAACAATCTTTGGTACGCCGAGCAGATTTCAGCAACGAACCCGTGCGGCGAGCAACCCCTGCCGCCCTACGGCGCATGTCTTCTGGGCTCGATCAACCTCGTCAAGCTGGTCAGAGACCCGTTCACGGAGGATGCGGCGCTCGACGAGACAGAGCTCGATGCGCTGACGCGCGTGGCGGTGCGTTTCCTCGACGACGTGATCGACGTGTCGAACTATCCGCTGCCCCAGCAGGAGCGCGAAGCGAAGGCGAAGCGGCGCATCGGGCTCGGCGTCACGGGCCTCGCCGACGCGCTCATCATGTGCCGCGCACGCTACGGCGGGCCCACGTCGGTGGCGCTGATCGAGCGTTGGCTCAAGGTCATGCAACGGGCGGCGTATCTGGCGTCGGCGGAGCTTGCGGTCGAGAAGGGCGCGTTTCCGCTTTATCAACGCGAGAAATATCTCGACGGCGAGAGCGTGCGCGAACTCGAGCCCGACGTCCGGTCAAAGATTTCGGACAACGGCATCCGCAACGCGCTTTTGACGTCGATCGCGCCGACGGGAACGATCTCGCTTCTGGCCGAAAACGTGTCGAGCGGAATCGAACCGGTCTTCGCCTATTCCTACAAGCGCAAGATCACGAAGCCGGGCGGCGAGCGCACCGAAGAACTCGTCGAGGACTATGCGCACAAGCTCTATCGCGAGACGTTCGCGGAGACCGCCCTGCCCGACTATTTCGTCAACGCGCAGGAGCTGACGCCCGCCGATCATATCGCCGTGCAGGCGGCGGCGCAGCGGCACATCGACAGCTCAATCTCGAAGACCGTGAACTGCCCCGCCGACATTTCGTTCGAGGCGTTCAAGAGCGTCTACCTGGAAGCGTACGAATGGGGCTGCAAAGGCTGCACGACGTGGCGGCCGAACGAGATCACGGGCGCGATTCTGAGCGTCGACGAAACGCGCAAGGCGGCGCCGAAACCTCAACCGGCTCCCCATTCCGAGGTGTTCCCCGCGCCGAAACCGAAGCCCACCACAGGCGAAGGCGGCGTCGTCTACATGACGCAACCGCTCGACCGGCCTGAGGCGTTGCCCGGCACGACCTACAAAGTGCGCTGGCCCGAGACCGATCACGCGATCTACATCACCATCAACGACATCATCGAAGCCGGGCGGCGGCGGCCGTTCGAGATCTTCATCAACTCGAAGAACATGGAGCACTACGCCTGGACGGTGGCGCTCACCCGCATGATCAGCGCCGTGTTCCGGCGCGGCGGCGACGTGTCGTTCGTGGTCGAAGAATTGAAGGCCGTGTTCGATCCGCGCGGCGGGCAATGGGTCAACCGCCAGTATGTACCATCGCTGCTCGCTGCAATCGGCGGGGTTATCGAAGAGCACATGATCTCGATCGGTTTCCTTTCGCGGCCCGTGACGACGCTGCCCGCGCAACAGAAGGTTGCAAGCATCGCCGAACGCATGCCGGGCGGTCTGGACGGCGGCGGCGAAACGTCATCGAATGGTCGCGGTGCGCCTGGGGCCTCGTTCACGTTCTGCCCGCGATGCAGCAGTCCGAGCCTCACGCGCATCGAAGGCTGCGACACGTGCATGAACTGCGGCTATTCGCGGTGCGCGTGACGCTACTTTGATTTCGGCATTTCGAAGACGGCGTTCGTGAACGGGTTCTTGAACAAGCTGACAATTGCGTTTGCGTGGGCTCGCCGCAAGCTGGCCACGCTGCTTCTGTTCGTTCCGATCGTGCTGATCGCGCTCGCTCTCGCCGGCTATGGCTGGTGGTGGCGGTTCGTCGCCGACGGCGTGCGCGAGCACGTGGCCGCGTTCCAGACGGCGCAACGCGATCTCGGGCGCGACGTCAAATGGGACGCGTTCAGCATCCAGGGCTTTCCCTATCGCGTCGAAGCGGCGCTGACGACGCCGCGACTAACCGCGCCCGATCGCGGCGCCGCCTACGACGGCGAACGCGTCGTCATGCAGGTTCATCCCCTGCGGCTCGGGCATGTCGGCGTGTCGCTCGAAGGGCAGCAGCATTTCTTCTATGCGAAGGAAGGCCGTTGGATCGAAACCTATTTGCGCGCCGACAAGGCGACGATCGACTTGACCGCAGCCAGAACCGAGCAAGCCTTCACGCTCGACGTCGAACGGCTGACCGGCAAGGCGAAGATCGACGACAAGGACGTCAACATCATCGTCGAAGAGATGCGGGGCGGCCTCAACGTCACCGACGCGAGCGAGAAGGAACCGCTGCCGCGTGTCGAGTTGACCGCGCGCCTGAAGAACGTGGCGCTGCAAGGCAATCTCGACCTACCGCTCGGTCACTCGATCGAGTGGATCGACGTCGACGCCGGCGTGAAGTTCCCCGCCGACGTGCCGGAGGCGTCGAACACGACGCTCGTCGCGGAATGGCGGCGCACGGGCACGCCCATCGAGATCCGACGCTTCGAACTCGAATGGGGCGGGATCAGCGTGGCCGCGTCCGGCGAACTCAAACTCGACTCGCAGTCGCTACCCGAGGGGCGTTTCCGCCTGCGGCTCGGCAACCACGCACGCATTCTCGAACTGCTGGCCGGGGAAGGCTACATCACCAAGGAAACGCAGGCCTTGGCCAAGAAAGTGCTCGACGTGCTCGCGTTCATGAGCGGCGACGAGAAGCGGCGTGTAACGGTGCCGCTCAGGATCGAGAAGGGCGAGGTCTATCTCGGTCCCGTGCGCGTCGCGACGCTGACGCCGCCCACGGCGCAAGCGCAGCTCGGGCCGACCGAATTCATTCCTTGAGCGGCGAGCGTTCGAGCGCGCGTCTGACGAAACGCTGCACCGCCTTCAGATAGATCTCCCGGTCTGCGCCCGCGATGATCGCGTCGGTCGCCTCGTGGATCGCGGCGAAGAGCATGCGCGCCGTCGGCTCCGGATCGACATCCGCAAAGACTTGGGCCTCGGCTCCTTCGCGGATCACCGCCGCAATGCGGCCGACGGCGCCCTGCCCTTTGGCCACGGGCACGGTGCCGACAAGGGCCCCGCGAAAGAGCACCTCGTGCATGCCTTCGAGTTCGGTCACGAAATCGACGAAGCCTTCTATGAGGCGTTCCATGAACGCTCACCATGCGGCTTCGTCCTTAAGCACGCCGTGCATCAGTAAGCGGCGATCAAACGATTCATAGACACGCGCACGAATCGCGAGCAGCAAATCCTCCCACGAGTCGAAATAGACGTAGAACGTGCCCTTCGCCGCGCCGGCCGCGCCCACGACGTCCTCAACGCGCGCCGCCGAGCGGCTATGAACGCGGTTTCGCGGGGTTGCGGCCGAAGTTCACGGCGGCCGTATCTTGGCCCGCATCGATAACCTCGCGGCGGATGGCGCGCGTCTTGGTGAAGAGGTCGAAGAGGGCGTCGCCTTCGCCCCAGCGGATCGCGCGTTGAAGACGCGAGAGGTCCTCGGAGAAACGGCCCAGGACTTCGAGCACGGCTTCGCGGTTGTTCAAGAAGACGTCGCGCCACATCGTGGGGTCGGACGCGGCGATGCGCGTGAAGTCGCGAAAACCGCCGGCAGAGAATTTGATCACTTCGCCTTGCGTCACCTGTTCCAGGTCGCTCGCCGTGCCGACGATGTTGTAGGCGATCAAGTGCGGCAGGTGGCTCGTGATCGCGAGGACAAGATCGTGGTGCTTAGGCTCCATCGTCTCGACGCGCGAGCCGCAGCCGCGCCACAATTCCTTCAGCTGTTCGACCGCCGTCTCGTCGGCGCCTTCGAGCGGCGTCAGGATGCACCAGCGGCCGTCGAAGAGTTCGGGGAAACCGGCGTCAGGGCCGGAATGCTCGGTGCCCGCGATCGGGTGACCCGGTATGAAATGCACGCCGTTCGGAACGTGCGGGCCGACGTCGCGGATCACCGCCATCTTCACGGAGCCGACGTCGGTCAGGATTGCGCCCGGCTTTAACGCAGGGGCGATGGTTTCCGCCAGCGACGCGAAGGCGCCGACGGGCGCGCACAAGGCGACGAGGTCGGCGTCGCGCACGGCGGCGCGCGGGTCGTCGTGCATCGCGTGGCAGAAGCCGAGATCGGCGGCGCGCTTCCTCGTTTCGGGCGAGCGCGCGTAGCCCGCGATATGCGCGGCAAGGCTTCCGCGGCGCATGGCGTGCGCCATCGAAGCGCCGATAAGGCCGACGCCCAAGAGCGCAACTTTGGTGAAGACGGGACCGGTGCGCGTCGTCATGCCATGAACTCTTGAAGTGCGGCGACTGCCGCTTTGTTGCCTTCTTCCGTGCCGACCGACAGGCGCAGGCAGTTGGGCAAACCATAGGCGCCGACGCCACGCAAGATGACGCCGCGTTGCATGAGGAACTTGTCGGCGGCGGCCGCCGTCTTCGCGCCAGTCGCCGGGAATTCGATCAACAGGAAATTGCCGACGCTGGGCGTGACCTTCAGGCCCAAGGCGCCGATGCGCTCCGTTAGCCATGGCAGCCACTTCGCATTGTGGGTGGCGCACAGGTCGACATGCGCGCGGTCGCGAAGGGCGGCGACGGCGGCGGCCTGTGCGGCGGTCGAGACGTTGAAGGGGCCGCGCACGCGGTTCAGCGCATCGACGACGTCGGCGGGGCCGTATGCCCAGCCCACGCGCAGCGCCGCGAGGCCGTAGATCTTCGAGAACGTGCGCGTCATCACCGTGTTCGCCGTCGTCGCGACGAGTTCGATACCGCTTTCGTAGTCGTTGCGGTTGACGTATTCGGCGTAGGCCGCGTCGATGACGAGGAGACAATCCTTCGGCAAGCCGGCGCGCAGGCGGCGCAGATCAGCGGCCGTGTTGTAGCTGCCGGTCGGGTTGTTCGGGTTGGCGACGAAGACGATCTTCGTCTTGTCGGTCGCGCGCTTCAGCAGCGCGTCGATGTCGGTCACGAGATTGGGTTCGGGCACGGCGACAGGCGTCGCGCCGGCCGCTTGCGCGACGATCTTGTAAACGAGGAAGCCGTGCTCGCTGAACAGCACCTCGTCGCCGGGGCCTGCGTAGATCTGCGGCAACAGATGAAGGATCTCATCGGAGCCGTTGCCGCAGACGATGCGGTCGGGATTGAGGCCGAAGACCTCGCCGATCGCGTGACGAAGCGCGAAGGCGCTGCCTTCGGGATAGATGTTCAGGCTTTCGGCTGCGCTCTTGTACGCCGCGATCGCTTTGGGGCTCGGGCCCAAAGGCGATTCGTTCGCCGAGAGTTTGAATACGCGCGCTCCGCCGTCCGCCTCGGCGCGGCCGCCGATGTAGGGCGCGATGTCCAAGATGCCTGGTTGGGTCTTCATGAGCGCATCTTTAGGCCATCGCTTCGGCCGGCGGCAAAGAAAACATTGACTTGAAGCGCTCGCGGTCACTCAATCCCGGCCCCATGGAGTAACCTTCGAAGAGCATGTCGACGCAGATTCACCCATTGACGTCCGCGAAAGGCGGCGAGGCAGGCGAAACGCATACGTTTCCGGCGGACAAACCGTTGACGCTGGACTCGGGCGAGCGCCTTGCGCCCTTAACCATCGCCTGGAAAACGTTCGGCACGCTGAACGCGGACCGTTCGAACGCGTTCCTGATTTGCCACGCGCTGACCGGCGATCAATACGTCGCAGGCACGCATCCGGTGACGGGCAAGCCCGGCTGGTGGTCGTCCATGGTGGGACCGGGTCTGCCGATCGATACGAACCGCTTCTTCGTCATCTGCGCCAACGTGATCGGCGGCTGCTTGGGATCGTCGGGGCCGATGTCGACGAATCCTGAGACGGGCAGCCAGTACGGTCTGAGTTTTCCGGTCATCACGGTCCGCGACATGGTGCGCGCGCAGGCGATGCTGCTCGACCACCTCGGGATCGAGACGCTCTTCTGCGTCGCGGGCGGATCGATGGGCGGGATGCATGTGCTGCAATGGGCGGCGAGCTATCCCGAACGCGTGTTCGCGGCGCTGCCCATCGCGACGGCGGCGCGTCATTCGGCGCAGAACATCGCGTTCCACGAGGTCGGACGCCAGGCGATCATGGCCGATCCGGAATGGAACGGCGGCGACTACGCAGCCAAGGGCACGAACCCGCGCAAGGGGCTCGCCGTCGCGCGGATGGCCGCGCACATCACCTATCTTTCCGAGGCGGCGCTGCACCGGAAGTTCGGGCGCAATCTGCAGGACCGCGCGGCGCTCTCCTACAAGTTCGACGCGGACTTCCAGGTCGAGAGCTATCTGCGCCATCAGGGGATGACGTTCGTCGACCGGTTCGACGCGAACTCGTATCTCTATATCACGCGGGCGATGGACTATTTCGACCTCGCGGCCGATTTCGGCGGCGTGCTGGCGCAGGCGTTCAAGGGGGCGAAGACGCGGTTCTGCGTCGTGTCGTTCACGTCGGACTGGCTGTTCCCGACGGTCGAGGGCAAGAAGATCGTGCACGCACTGAACGCGGCCGGCGCGAACGTCAGCTTCGTCGAGTTCGAGACCGACAAGGGCCACGACGCCTTTCTGCTCGACGTGCCGGAGATGTTCCAGACGTTGCGTGGGTTCATCGATGCGGCGGCGGTTGCGCGCGGTATCGGATCGAAGAGGTGATGGGAATGCTCGCGAAAGCCCCGCCCTTGCGCAAGGAACTGGTCCGGATCGCGGAGATGGTGCCGGCGTCGGCGCGCGTGCTGGACGTCGGTTGCGGCGACGGCGCGCTGCTCGATCATCTGACGCGCACGAAGGCGTCGGACGCGCGGGGCATCGAACTCAGCCAGGCGGGCGTGAACGCGTGCGTGGCGAAGGGGCTCGCCGTCGTCCAAGGCGACGCGGACACGGACTTGGCGGAGTATCCGCCCGGGTCGTTCGATGTGGTGATCTTGAGCCAGACGATCCAGGCGACGCGCCAGCCGAAGGTCGTGTTGGCCCAGCTTCTGCGCATCGGCAAGCGCGTGATCGTTTCGTTTCCGAATTTCGGATTCTGGAAGGTGCGGCTGAGCCTGGCGCTCACGGGGCGGATGCCGCGCACGGGCGTCTTGAACTATGCCTGGCACGAGACGCCGAACATTCATCTGTGCACGATCGCCGACTTCGTCGTGCTGACGCGCGAGATCGGCGCGCATGTCGAGCGGGCGCAGGCGGTGACCGAACGCGGCGACGTGCGCGATCTGCCGTCGCCGGGCTACTGGGACAACCTTACGGCCGCCGGCGCAATCTTTCTGCTGAAACAAGGCTCTTCGTAGCGGCGAGCGCGGGCTTGACCGGCACACGCTGGCGCAGGCCGCGATCCGGCGCCAACGCCACGACTTCCTTCGTCGCCTCCGTCAGATGCACGCCGGCCAGCTGCGGCCAGAGATTGCGGCCCATGCGCTCCCACCGGATGCCGTTGCGCACGAGATAGCGCGTGCCGAACGGCGGCATGTGCAGGCACGTCGCGGACGCCGTCGGCGTGAACATCGCGTCGACCAGAAGGCGGTTCAGCTGCGTGCGCGAGAACGGCCGACCGTGGCCGAAGGGCGTCGTTTCGAACTGAGCCCAAAGGCTCGTCCGGTTCGCGGCGATGACGACGATGCGGCCCGACGGCGAGAGGACGCGCCAGACCTGACGCAAGAACGGCCGCAGCGACTCCGACGTTTCGAGAACATGCGCGACGACGACGCGATCGATCGAAGCGTCGGGCAAAGGCAGGACCGCCTCGTCCGCGAGCGCGACGAGATTGGCCTTCGGGCCCGGCCACGCGGTGACGCCCTGCTGCGCGGGCATGACGGCGAGGACGCGTTCGGCCTCCGTGCGGAAGGGTTGAAGATAGGGCGTCGCGAAGCCCACCCCCAAAACCGACAGACCGCGCACGGACGGCCAGACCTCGCGCAGGCGTTCGCGGATGAGCTTGCGCGCAACGTGTCCCAACGGCGCGTCGTAGAATGCTTGGAGTTCGGCGATGTCGAGATGCATGGGCGGCCGTCCTTCAAGGGCGTCAGCCGTCGGTGCCGGCCGCGATTCGTTTCTTTAAATGCGAGATCATGCGGGGATTGATGGTGGCGACCGGGAAGTAGATGAAGACGTCGGTCGTGCCGAACTGATGGTCGATCACCGCGCCGTCGCCGACCTTGGCGCCCGAGCGCACGTAACCCTTCACGAGCGGCGGCAGCGCGCGCAGCGCTTCGGCCTCGTCGATCGCGTCCTTCGGTATCACGTCCATCGGCACGTAGCGGCTCGGCAAGGCGCGCACGCGTTCGTTCTCCGGCGCGAGATGGAAATGATAGAGATAGGCGAGCTGCAGCTTGAGCGCCGCCGGATCCGTGCCCGGCAGCGAGGCGCAGCCGAACATCAAATCGACGTCGTGGCGGATCAGATAGACGAGGATGCAACGCCACAGGAGCTGCATCGTCGGGCCGGTGCGGAACTCCTTCAAGACGCACGACCGCCCGAGTTCGAGCAGGCGCTGGCCGGCGCGCGCCTTCAGCATCGCCGAGAAGTCGTATTCGCCGGCGGCGTAGAAACCCAACGGCGAACGCGCGGCCCTGTCCTCGCGC
>QKCS01000223.1 GCA_003246795.1 Alphaproteobacteria bacterium | reverse complement strand
ATTTGGGTCTGCCTGACCGGAACGACGTCAAGCAGGGCGTCATCGCCTACAAGATCGCGGCGCACGCCGCCGATCTTGCGAAAGGGCACCCGGCGGCGCGGCTTTGGGACGATGCGGTCAGCCGAGCGCGTTTCGAATTCCGCTGGGAGGATCAGTTCAACCTGGCGCTCGATCCGGAGACGGCGCGCGCCTATCACGACGAGACGCTGCCCAAAGACGCGCACAAGACAGCGCATTTCTGTTCAATGTGCGGGCCCAAGTTCTGCTCGATGAAAATCACACAAGACGTGCGCGAGCATGCGGCGCAGCTCGAGGCGCAGGCGCGCGGCATGGCCGAGATGAACGAGAAGTTCCGCGAGGCCGGCGGTGAAGTCTATCTTCCTGTGAAAGGGGCCGCGGAATAGCACGTCGCCGGTGAGGTACGTCACACGGGGTCGCCGCAGATGAACGGATTCTGAACGCCGCAACGTCTTGCCGTTCAGCTTCCGAGGCTCATCCTGAGTTCGACAATTCAGTTCACGAATCGATGCCTCAGGAGAGAGACCCATGCGTGAGACCCGGAACCGCACCGACGCCTTTCAGAACGAATTCCTCTACATGGCGTTCCTGACCGCGATCTTCGTCGGCATCTCTTTGCTGCCGCGCCTCTTCGCGGTCTAGCGCTTCCCGCTTGCTTTCCCGCCACGATTCGCGGGAAAGCCACCGGGCGGGAGGACGAAGCTTTTTGCGAGAGCATGCCAACGTTTTCCCGCCCGTCCCTGTTCGCGAGAAAAATGGGGCCGCCCGTTTCCGGACTGCTACTACCTCCATTTTGGTTCGAGTCCTTACGCCGATTAGCCAACCATCGGCGCCATAGGGCGACACTCGCGCATCGGCGCCCGGTACACGGGGTCAGCCGCCTGACGCGGCGCAGGGGTCTGCGCATGGACTGCAGAAGCCGCAACCGACGCCTGTTGCGTCCCAGTGCAGGGCGTGCCGGCAGCCGCCATCGCGTTCTTCACGGCCGCGTCCACGCACATTAGCGCTGTCGCCGCGCGATGGAAGCCGAGCGCCACCAGCTAACCGTTTTGCAGGCGGCGGACCAGCGCCTTTTGCGCCCCGCAGGACACGTACAAAGGCATTAACCGACCTGCGCCGTGAATTCGCGGAGAGCGTTAAGCTCAAGTGGCGACTCAACGCTCCCAAATTGACGCAAGCACCGCGTCAGCGTGTGTTAGCATGAACTAAAGGTTCTGGGGAACCTCCGGCGTTTTTTGGGGACATGGTATGGGGAAGACTCTTCTTGTGGCGATCGTCGCTTTTGCAATCTCTGCGCTCACGATAGGCGATGCCGCGGCGCGGCCATGCAGCCGCGATCGTGACAATCCGATGGTGGCCAGCGACGGCTTCGGCGTCACTCGCTGCGCGAAGCGTGGCCCACGCTACCACACACGCGACTATTTGGGCGAGGGTGCGCGCGGATATGCACGGCGTGCGTCATCCGATCCGATGGTCTGGTCCGACGCCCGGTGGCGCAGTCGTCTGATGGGCGGTTATGCGCGCGATTACGACCGTCGCTACGACCGGCGCTTCCGTCGGAGCGAACCCGGCGAGGTGCGGGTCGCGCGTTCTGTCGCGCGGGTCATCATCACGAATGCTCGGCACGCGGAGGCTGTGAGCGAACCGCCGAAGCCGCCGCGCTCGAGCCTTCTGCAAATTCGCGGGCGGGGCGCGGTCGACGTGATGTCGAACCGTTCAGGATTTGCCGGAAATCAATGCCCGGGCGTCCTGGTCCTCCGGTGGGGCGCCAGCGGGTCCCGCGCGCACTGCTACACCAATCAGGGACGCGTTCGGACGCTGCGCTGAAGGACTTGATAGCGCCCAAGCCAAATCGAACCAGTAGGCAGCGCTGTCGTATCTGGCTGGTCACGCCACGGTGCGCACACCTATGGCGAACGATGTTATTTCCCGAAAACGCCTTGGTCGCGGATGTAGCCGCTTTTGAGCTCGATAATCATTGGAGCGGTGATTAGTCGACCGTAGCGGTTCTTCAAAACCAGGATCTCGAACGGGCTCGCGTCTCCTGAGACGGCGACCTGTTCTGAATTCATACCGTCGGTTTCCGCGGCCGAGACAAGCTCTGCGCGAAAGTTCAATATACCAAGCACAAGGTCGGCTTCCTGGTCGCCCCCACCTTCGCCCACGTGATGAAGTTGCGGTCGACGCTTGATAATTTCGCGCAAAACGCGCTCGTCCTCGAGCGAGGAGCCGGGAATGTAGTCGACGTTCGAGGCGACCTCGCGGCTAATTTGTGCAGCGACCATCATCGGCGCGCTGATTTCGACGGCGGTGCGCTTCAAGTATTTCGCAGTGGTTGAGATCTGGTGATCGCGCGATTCGTAGTTCAGACTCGTCGGAGCAGGGATCAGTTGCAGGTAGTCGACGAAGACGCCGCCGATCTTGCGCCCCTCCGCAGCGACACTCTTCAGGTACGCGCTGACTTCCTCGACTGTCCAATCCGGTTGATACACGACCCGCAGTCGGCTTTCGAGTTCGGCGAGCTTGCGGAGCGCGGCAGCCACGTCGGCGGCCAGCAGGCCCTCGGATAAGGCCTTCTCCGCGTTCCGGAGTGCGGTGCGAAGGTCGTTGTATGACCAGCCCGTGCCGCCGACATGGCGTGTCAGAATCGACATGAGCTTGAGAATCACGGCTTGGACAGGTACCTCGTGGCTGATCAGCACGAAGGTTTCGTCCGGGTAGGTCTCGAGCCAGTGGACGAGCGTGTTCATCAGCACTGTCGTCTTGCCATGACCCGGGCGGCCAGCGACGATAGCCAGTTCACCCGCGCCCACGCCAAAGTCGGCGGTGTCAAAGGTGCGCCAACCTAAGCCCTTCATCGCGTTTTGGCGTTCAATTTCCTTGATGATCGCCGCCGTGTCGATCACACCCCTCGACTTCATTGGACACCTCCCCAGACGCTAGGTCCGACGCTAAGTGCAGCCGCGGCAATGACTACACCGTAAGGAATCGACTTACCGGATTCGAGCGACGCCGGAACAGGAACCGTGCGGCCGATTTGTGCGCCCGTCCAGGCGAGTGCAGCAACCACTTGCGTTCTAAACACGGCAAAGACAAGCGCTGCGACGGCACCGTAGAGCGCGAGCGCGATCAGGAAGGAGCCGAGATGAGCTGCCCCGACCCAAAGCACTGCAACTGTGAGAAGTTTTACATCGCCACCCCCGAATCCTCCGAACGCGAAGAGGCCAAACGTGAGCGCGAACACCACGGCCGCTGGCGCAACATGATCGAACAGAAGCGCTTTTGGCGGTACTGCGATACAACCAACGACAAACGCAGCCAACAACATTGCCACGAGCACGTTTGGAATACGCAGATGAAGGATGTCTGCGATCGCACAGACGACCAACAAGCCGAAAAAGATCAGGTTCAGGGCCAGGATCACGGCGCGGCTTTCGCGACCTTCATGTGACGCAAATCCTTCAAGAGCTGCAGATTGTCAGCAGCAATTCGATGATGGGAGGCACTCGCCTCGATCGCACGTGTGAAATAGGCTTCAGCTGCATCGAAGTCGCCACGCAGCATGGCCGCGTAGCCGACGTTGTTTAGCGCATCGGGCAAGTTCTCTTTTGCGACGCCCACCAGTGCGCTCAGATAGTCGCCTTTCATCGCGTGTGCGAAGCGCAGATTCGTGCGCACGATCGGATCCTGCTTCAACGCCAGCGATGCTTGAAACTGTTCGATCGCCTCATCGTAGCGACGCTGGCGCGCGTAGGAGAGACCAAGGTTGTTGTGCGCGGCGGCCCGGGGCTTGAGTACGAGCGCGGCTTGGTAGGCAGCCTCCGCTGCCACCCAATCGCGCGTCTGATCGGCGATTTGGCCGAGGCCAAGATGCGCGCGCCAGAGCGTCGGATCGGAGGCTACGGCTTCTCCAAGATATTTGCGGGCGCTGTCGCGATCGCCGAGTTTCAGGAAGGCGAGACCGACACCCTGCTTAGCTACCGGCGCATGCGCCGCCGATGAGGCAAGCGCGGCGGTGAACTGGCTCATCGCTTCACTGGGCTGGCCAAGGCGCAGATAGACTTCCCCTAGGTTCACTTGAGCGTCTTCGTTCGACGGGTCGGCACGCAAGATCATACGAAGGCTTGCCACCGCTCGTTGCAGGGCCTCGGGCGCGATCTCGCGGTCGGGGTCGGCAAAGCCGGGGGCGAGTACAGAGAGGTCGTGCGCCTCGGCCGCGGGAGCTTGAAGGAAGGACGTCGGGTCGGAAGTGCAACCTGTGACGGCTGCACCGATCAGGACGAGCGCGCACGCGTGCAGGCGAAGAGCAGGGTTCATGGTAGCCTCGCGAATTTGAGGATCGCCGTGCGCGCGTTCCGCGCGGCTGCGGCCGGAATGGATGCAAGCTGGTGGTACCAAGCGGGTTTTTTCGGCGGCTTCAGCGTCAGGATCGAATGACCCGAGGTCGCACCAAAGAGCCGCGGCGCCGCGCCGCCGATCGACGCCCACACCTTTATTTTACGTGCGCGTGTGGGCGCTAGTGCGATGCGCGCGGGTTTGAGCGTTGCACCTGGGGTGACGAAGACGAGGGCGGGTTCGATTTCGAGATCGGCTAAGACCGGCTCAGGTTGCAACGGTCTTGTCACCAGGAAGCTATAGTTTGCGCTGCGTCGCTCGAGCCAAGCGGTTGGCTGACGGCGCAGCGCAGCCGGCGGCGCTGCATCAATCCGCTTGCGGGGCGCAAGCGCCGCGCGCAAGGCTTCGTGGCTCGCGCCGAGTTTGGCTGGGTCAACGCTAAGTTCAAGTGCTTGCGAAAGAAGCACTTCAGCGTCTTCCTCGAGGTCGAGGCGGTTCGTGGCACGCGCCCGCTGTAGCTTCGAGAGACCGTAGTTGTTAATCGCGGCCAAATAATCCGCCCGGAGCGTCAGCGCCTTCTCATAGTGACGTTCGGCGAGATCGAAGCGGCCGAGACGATCAAGGATTGCGCCGGCGAGATTGTGACCGGTTGCTGAGCCTGGATTCGCCGCAAGGTAGTCTTGAGTTCGAACGAGCGCGAGACCGATGGTGCCTTCGCCGAACAGTTGACGTGCCTCGGCAAGTGCCGTTTCGTCGACCTTGCCAACTTTCATGCTAAACGGCGCAGGTTGCGGCGAGGAGATTGTCGAGCAGGCGGCAAGCACTATGACAAGAGCACTAACCACGACCGAACGGCCAACGCTTTGTGAATGCATGAGCGCCTCCTCTCTTCTTCGGCTCATCAAATTGGAGCCTTACCGCGGGCAAGTAGCGGTATGAGAACGTCGATGATACGCAGAATGCCGGGTGCGAGCGTGATGATGAGAACGACCGGAATCAGACCAAACATTAGGGGGAACGCGAGTTTGACCGGAATCTTGTGCGCTTGTTCCTCGGCGCGCAGTATGCGTTTCGCGCGCATGTCGAGCGCGTGGACGCGTAGCGCCTGGGCGACGCTCGTTCCGAACTGGTCAGCTTGCACGAGCAGCGAGGCGAGGCCGCGCACGTCGGCGACGCCAGTACGTTCGCCGAGACTGCGAAGTGCTTCGTGACGCGTCTTGCCTGCAAGCATTTCGTTGCCGACGAGACGGAACTCTTCGGCAATCAGCGGGTGGGCATTTTTGATCTCACGGCCGACCCTCTGCACCGAGGCTTCGAGTGATAGCCCCGCTTCAACACATACGAGTAGCATGTCGAGCGCGTCGGGGAAGCCCTCGATGATGCGACGCTTGCGGCGCGCGGCAAGCCAGGTCACTGCATATCCAGGAAGTAGGTAGCCCGCGAACGCAAGTCCAGCCGCAAGTCCCATGAGCGGCATCACCTTGAGGCGCGTGAAGATTAGCGGCAGCAGGAAGATCGCGCAGAGACCCAACGCGAGCGAAAGCAGGATGCGCAACGCGAAAAACAGCTCGACCGCGCGCGGATTGCGTATGCCCGCTTCGGTAAGGCGGCGACGGATGTCGCTTTGGACTTCAGCGTCGCTCGGCATGAACGGACGGTAGATCGGCTCCAACATCTTGAGCCACGACCAACGGCTCTCGTCAAACGTGAGCGAGCCGTCCCTCATGCGTTTCGTGGGTCTCG
>QKCS01000371.1 GCA_003246795.1 Alphaproteobacteria bacterium | reverse complement strand
ACGCGGACGGGCCCGCGGCGGCGCGCGCGGTGACGGTCGATGCCCAAGGCGGTTCGGTGCTCGACAGGCTGGGTCTGCCGCGCGGGACGATCGCGTTCGACGACACACGGCTCATCGCCTCGGCGTCGAGCGTGCGCGCGGGCGATCATTTCTACGTCAAGGTCAACGACGGCGCGGCGTTCAAGGTGACGGTGTCGGCGACGGACACGATGCGCTCGCTCGTCACGCGGATCAATTCGGTGCTGTTGCTGAAGGGCGAGGCGGACCTCACCTACAACAACGGCAACGGCGTGCGGATCAGCGCCAAGGAAGGCAACGTCATCGAGCTCCAGCGCGGCAGCGATGGGTTCGACGCGCTGGCGGGCCTGGGGCTTGAGCCGGGCAAGCTCGACAACACGAAAGACAAGGCGCCGGCGAACGCGACGAAGAAGGACCTCAACGTCTTCTCGCTGGAGCTCGATTCGGACGCGTCGGTTGCGGACAAGGTGTCGGCGAAGGCGCTGTCGCTGCAGCTGTCGTCCGCGATGCAGACGATCCAACAGGCCTATCAGGCGTTGACCGCCTCCACGAAGAAGACGAGCACGACCGTCACGCCGGCCGCGAGCTACTACAACTCGATCGCGGCGCTGCAGGCTTTGGGGTCGTTCTAGACGGCTTGGTTGAGCGTGAGGGCCGCGGCGCGGGCTGCGGCCGGTTTCACCACGGATCCGGACTTGGCGTAGACGCCGGGCGCTTGCGCGGCCGCGACGCTGTCGGCGATCGCCTTCACTATGCCTTCGGTGACATGGCGGAAGCGGGCGATCAGGCGCCCCTGTTCCTTCAATCCCGCGCGCAGGCGCTCGGTCGCCGCCTTCAGGCGCGTCTTCACCGCGGGCGGCAGCTGGGCGAGCGCCGGGCCTTTGAGTTCGGCCATCGCCTTGCCGTAGAGCAGGGTCAGGGCGGTGCGGTCGTTGTCGTCCGGGTTCAGCGCGGACGGGCGGCTGCCGTTCAGGATCTTCACGTCGGCTTCGACGCGGGCGGCAAGTTGTTCGGTGAGGGCGATCAGTTCTTCGGCTTTGGCGACGGTCATTGACGGGCGCTTTCTTGCAGGGCGAGGAGTTCGCGCTGGACGTTGGCGGCGAGGCCGATGCCGCCGTTGTCGGCCATCTGCTGGGCGATCGACTGGTTCATCAGCGAGCGGAAGATGCGCTCGCCGGTGCCGCCGCTCATGTCGCCGGGCGAGACCTGTTCCCACATCTGTTCGAACATCTGAGCGATGAAGACCGCCTCGAAGTCGCGCGCGGCCTTGGCCGGATCGCGGTGGGCGGGTTGCTTCGGCGCGGTGAGCGCGAAGTTGGTGTTGGCGAGGTCGAGGGAGGCCGCGTCCATCACATCACCTCGATTTCGGCTTGGAGCGCGCCCGCGGCCTTGATCGCCTGCAGGATCGCGATCATGTCGCGCGGACCGACGCCGAGAGCGTTCAACCCGTTGACGAGCTGTTGCAGGCTGACCCCTGAGCGCAGGACGGCGAGCTTCTTGTCGGCGGAATCTTCGACTTCGATCTCGCTGCGCGGGACGACCGTGGTCTCGCCCCTTGAAAAGGGTTCGGGCTGGCTCACTTGCGGGAACTCGGTGACGCGGATGGTCAGGTTGCCCTGGGCGATGGCGACCGAGGAGACGCGCACGTCGGAGCCCATGACGATGATGCCGGAGGCCTCGTCGATCACCACCTTGGCCGGCAGGTCGGGCTGGACGCGCAGCTGTTCGATGTCGGTGAGCAAGCCCACGATGTTGTTCTGATAGGCGGTCGGCACGTTCACGCGGATCGTCGCGGGGTCCGAAGCGCTCGCGGCTTTCGTGCCGACGAAGGTGTTGATCGCCTCGCTCACGCGGCGGGCGGTCGTGAAGTCGGGGTTGCGGAGCGCGAGGCGCAGCGCCTGCATCGAGCCCAGGTCGAACTTGATCTCGCGCTCGACGATGGCGCCGGACGCGATGCGGCCGGAGGTCGGCACGCCGCGGGTGAGGCTGGAGGCCTGGCCTTGCGCAGAGAAGCCGTTGATCGCGAGCTGGCCTTGCGCGATCGCATAGATGTTGCCGTCGGCGGCGAGCAGCGGGGTGACGAGAAGCGTGCCGCCCTGCAGGTTCTTCGCGTCGCCCAGCGCGCTCACCGTCACGTCGATGCGCGTGCCCTGCGTCGCGAAGGCGGGCAGGTTCGCGGTCACGATGACGGCCGCGACGTTGCCGGAGGAGAGGTTGGCCCCGCGCGTGTTGACGCCCAGACGCTCCAGCATCGCCTGCAGGCTCTGCTGCGTGCCAGGCGCGTTGCGCAGGCTGTCGCCGGTGCCGTTCAGGCCGACGACGAGGCCGTAGCCGACGAGCATGTTCTCGCGCACGCCTTCGATGTCGGCGATGTCCTTGATCCGGGAATAGGCGTGGACGGCCGGTGCGATCAACGTCACGAGAGCGGCGACGGCAAGGATCGTCAGTACACGCATGGGTGCATTCCCTTCGGGCGCAAATGTTCGGCATATGCTTAGCGAGGGCCGTGCCAACCAAGAACGCGCGGCAAGACGTTGAATTCGCTCGGTTTCGCAGCGCGCCACGCGCGGGCGGCGGGCGCGGCGCCGGCAAATCTTGCCGGGGCGGGCGGCGTTTTCAGCCGATCTTAACCGCCATGCGCCATCCTTAAATGCGGATTAACAGGTCACCGCCTGACCTCAACGGGACGAACGCGGGCAACGCCCATGAAGATCGAAGGCCCCAGACCGGTTGAAGGCGTGCGCCCCGTTCGCGGCCGCACGGCGTCGGGCAGCGCGCAAGTCTTCGCACCGGAAGTGCCGCAGGACGCGCCGCACGCCGCCCAAGTGGCGAGCGGCATGCCGGTCGCCTCGGTCGACGCGCTTATCGCACTGCAAGAAGTGCCCGACGCGCTGCGCGGCCGGGCGAAGGCGGCGCGGCGCGGGCGGGACATCCTGGACCTTCTGGACGACGTCCGGGACGGCTTTCTCACCGGCGGCGTGTCGCGCGCGACGCTGACCCGCCTTCTCTCCCTCGTGAACGTCGAGCGCGAGGATTTCATCGACCCGGGCCTGGCCGCCGTTCTCGACGAGATCGAGCTTCGCGCCCGCGTCGAACTCGCCAAGCTGAATTTCGAGGCGGCGGGTTGATGGCGCCCGGCCGCCCCCGAAAGTCATAAAGCCTTAATTTCGTTCGTGTTTTCACCGGTTGAAGAGTTGCGCGGGCCGGACATATAGTCCCGCGCGCTTTGACCGCCTTCGAGGGGCCGCGTCGGGGAGGACGAACACCCATGGGTTTGGAGCTGCCGGCAAACTATCGCCCGTCGGAAGACGAGCCGTTCATGAACGAACGCCAGCGCGAATATTTCCGCCGCCGGCTCATCCAGTGGAAAGAAGAGATCCTGCGCGAGGCGAAGGAGACGCTGCAGAACCTGGCGGCCGATTCGGTGGCGCACGCCGACCTCGCCGACCGCGCGTCGAGCGAGGCGGAACGCGCGAACGAACTCAGGACGCGCGACCGGCAGCGCAAGCTGATCTCGAAGATCGACGCGGCGCTGCGCCGGATCGAGGAAGGCAGCTACGGCTTTTGCGAAGACACGGGCGACCCGATCAGCCTGCGCCGGCTGGAGGCGCGGCCGATCGCGACCTTGAGCCTCGAAGCGCAGGAGCGCCACGAACGGCGCGAGCGGGTTTACCGGGACGATTGACGCGGCGCGCCCATGCGCGCCTTGCCTTGGCTCAGGCTGGCACGAACCACTCGCCGAGCCGCGCCTTCACCGCCTCTTAGTCGCCCATCCGGATGTCCCACGCGCGATCGCGCCCCCACGCGTCCTTGAAGAAATAGCCGATCGCGTCGTCGTAGATGCTGACCGCGCCGCGCACGAAGACGAGGCGTTCGCCCGCGGCGAAGCTGTCGCGCATGGATGCGAAGGCCTTGCGCGTCACGTAGGTCGCGCCGGGTCGGAAGAGGGGGTAGTTGTCTGCGTCCATCTTATTTCCGCTTGGGTGCTGCCGGCCTGCGCTTCGTGGGTGACTTGCGCTTCTTGACGGGTACGAACCACTCGTCGAGCCGCGCCTTCACCTTTTCATAGTCGCGCATCGAGATGTCCCAGAATCGCTCGCGTCCGCTTTTGTCCTTGAAGAAATAGCCGAGCGCGTCGTCGTAGATGCTGATAGCATTTGCGGACGAAGACGTGACGCTCGCCCTTGGCGAACTTGTCGTAGTGACCCTTGAATGCCTTGCGTGTCACGTACGTTGTGCCGCGTTTGAAGAGCGCGTGCCAAACCTTGGCCATTCCTATTGCCCTCCGGGTGGCGGGAGCTGGTTTGCAGGCAACACTAGCGATCGTGGGGATCAAGTTTCAGCGAAAAGGACGTGGAGGGCGGGCGGCCCGCCCCGCCCGCCCAGACAAGGAAGGCCGGGATTGCTCCCGGCCTTGGGGTGTTCTGATGGGTCCCGCGGTCGCCTTCGGGCTCGCGCGGGGTCGCCTGGTGAGGGCCGCCTCAGAACGGAAACAGGATGTCGACGATCTGCTGGCCGTAGCGCGGCTGCTGCACGTCGGTGATCTGGCCGCGCCCGCCGTAGCTGATGCGCGCCTCGGCCATCTGCGTGTGCTTGACCTCGTTCGTGGCCGAGATGTCCTCCGGCCGCACGATGCCGGTGACCGACAGGTCGCGCAGTTCGAAATTGATGCGCACCTCCTGATGGCCTTCGACGACCAGGTTGCCGTTCGGCAGGACCTGCGTGACGACGGCGGCGAGCGTGAGCTCCACCTTCTCCTTGCGGTTCACGGAGCCGTCGCCTTCGGTCGACGAGTCGCTGCCGAGGCCGATGGCGGCCGACGGGTCGAAGCCTTCGGGCAGAAGCTTGCCCGCGGTCGCGCCTTCGAAGCCCAAGAGGTTGGTCACGTCGGCCGTCTCGTCCGACTTGCGCGAGCGCTTGGTTTTGTTCGTCAGCTCCGCCTTGTCGGAAATGTCGATCAGGACGGTGACGATGTCGCCCACTTTGGTCGCCCGCTGGTCCTTGAAGAACGAGCGCGAGCCCGCGGCCCACAGCGAGTTCGGCTGATAGGAGGTGACCTCTTCGCGCGGCATCGGCATCGTGATGCGGCGGTCGCCGTTGCGGTCGCGCGGGTCGATGATCGGCGTCATCGCCGGCGGCTGGCCGACCGCGTTCAGCCGGTCGACCGTCGAGCAGGCGCCGAGGCCGGCCGTCAGTGCGGTGGCGATCAGAAGTTTGGTTCGGGTCGTGCGCATGGGTTTCGTGTCCCTGAAGCGTTATTGAGCGGCGGCGAGCGTGGCGGGGCCGGTGACGACGGCGACGCCGGGGCCCGTGACGCGCGCTTCGATCGTGCGGCGCGAGCGGGTGTTGAGAACCGGGATCGTGTCGCCCTTGCCGCCGTTGGCCTGGGCTTGGGCCTGGGCCGTCAATTGGATGCCGTCCATCGCGTAGACGACGGCGATGAGCTCGCCCTTCTTCACGACGACCGGCTTCTTCAGGTCGTAAGCGTAGAGCGGCGCGCGGGCGCGCAACGGGCGGCGGGCGGCCTGGCCCGCGACGGCGTCAGCCGACGTCATCAGCGCGTTCGACAAGCGGTCGGCCGGCATCTCCGTCTTGATCAGATCGCCGTCGGCGACGATCTCGCCCGCCGCAATCTCGCGCGTGAGCACGGGGACTTCGATCACCGGATAGGCGGTGCCCGCGATGCGCACATATTCGGTCGTGCCGAGCGTGTTCGCGTAGCTCAGCGTCGCCGCGAAGGTTTGGCGCGCGGGATCGTAGGTGAGCGCGGCGATGTCGTAGCGGCCTTGCGGCGGCGTCAGCTGGAAGTTCGGATCGGCGAGCGTCGCACGATAGCGCCCGGGCGCGGGCAGGCGCTGGGCGATCGCGTCGGCGACGCGCGTTGCGACCGCTTCGGGCGTGACGAGCGCGTCGGTCGCGGCGGGCGCCGCGAACGCAGCCATGAGAAGGACGGCGAGAACAAGACGCATGGGTCAGGCTTCCTTGGCTTACGAATGCAGGCGCGAGGTCATCGACAGCATCTCGTCGGAGATGGTGATGACTTTGGAATTCATGTCGTAGGCGCGCTGGGCTGTGATCAGCGAGG
>QKCS01000309.1 GCA_003246795.1 Alphaproteobacteria bacterium | reverse complement strand
GGCGCGATCGACCTGCATCACATCCAGGGCGCGGTGCAGACGGCGGACCGCAACATGCTGGGCGGCATCCTGGACCTCAAGGAATTGCAGGTCGCCGACGTGATGATCCACCGCAAGAGCATGGTGATGATCGACGGCGATCTTCCGCCCGAAGAGATGCTGGACCGCGTGCTGTCGCAACCGCATACTCGCCTGCCGGTCTTCAAAGGCGATCCCGACAACATCGTCGGCCTTCTGCATGCGAAGGACGTGCTTCGCGCATTGGCGCGGGCCGAGGGCAACATCAAGGCCGTGAACGCCATGTCGCTGGTCGCCAAGCCGTGGTTCGTTCCGGAGACGACGCCCTTGACCAACCAATTGCGGGCGTTTCTGCAACGGCGGACGCACTTTGCGCTCGTGGTCGACGAGTATGGCGCGCTTCAAGGGCTCATCACGCTCGAAGACATCTTGGAAGAGATCGTCGGCGAGATTCGCGACGAGCACGATCTGCCGGTGACGGGCGTCAGGCCGCAACTGGACGGCAGTGTCAACGTGGACGGATGGGTCACGATCCGCGAGCTGAACCGCTCGATGAATTGGGAGCTACCGGACGAGGAAGCGACGACCATCGCGGGGCTCGTCATCCACGAGGCGCAGACGATCCCCGAGGTCGGCCAAGTGTTCAGCTTTCACGGATTCAAATTCGAAGTCCTGCGCCGGCAGCGCAACCAGATCACGGCGCTGCGCATGACGCCGCCGCCGCGCGAGGTGCACGTCGGGGCCTAAGATCGACGCCGCAGTGCGCGGCTGAACGCTTCCATGCTCGTGTAGCCGGCGCGCGCCGCGGCCGCTCGCAGGCTCCCGCCCCTTGCAATGGCGTGTCGCGCGCGGTCGAGACGCAATTTGCGGGCGTATGCACCCGGCGTCATGCCGAAGGCTTCCTTGAAGCGCCGAAGGAAGTGATAGGGCGAGAGGCACGAGATTTCGGCGAGCGACGCGAGCGTAGGAACCGCGCAGCCGTCGTCGTGGAGCCGGTCGCGCGCGCGAAGCAGTCGCGTCATCAGTTCTTCCCGCACGCTGACGCGCACGACGTCGGCGAACGGCGACGCCGGAGCGATCGCCAGACAAGCGCGCATCGCCGCGTCTGTGAGCAAGCGGGCGCAATCGACTGCAGCATCGGGGTCGTCCGCATCGAGCGCGCGCAAGGCGACGCAGGTGCGCCACAACGCGGGCGACGCTGCAAAGGGCACGCGCGGCAGCGACGGCAACCGGCCGGTCGCTCCCACACCGTCCAGCAGAACGGCGTCGCCGCGAAACGCAGCCAAGATCGTAAGCGCCTCGCCATCGGGGATGAACAGCGAGAGCGCCTCCGTCTGTCTTTCGACGACGCTGGCGTATTCGTCGCCCGCGTTCGTGAACAGAATGCGGCCCGGCGCGAGCACGATCGAACGGTTGCCGACGCGATATTGCTCTTCGCCCGCGAGCACGAACTTCAGCGAAAGGTGGCCGCCGTGCCGCGGCACGACCAAATCGCTAGTGACGAAGTGAAAGAGCTCGAACTCGCGCAACGGCTGATCGAAAAACTCCGAGGCATCGGCCGGTGGCAGCCTCCGCCTTCTTTGCGCCCAACGCGTGATTTGCATCGCCGTTCCGTCCGACCCGGGTACAGCATACACGGCCGGCGGGGTCAGCGCAGACGCAGGCCCTCAGGCACCGCTTTCTCCCGGTTGGTCAGGACGTCCAGCGGCAACGGACGCGGACTGATTGCGACGTCCGCATACTCGAAGCGATAGGTTCCGTCCAAGGCCGTTCCCCATGCCGGAAACGCGATCGCACCGAACTTGCGGTACGGGCCGTAGACGTAGGACAGCGCTTCATCCTCGTTGAAGGTCGATCCCCAGCGCATCAGATTCCCGTGTTCGTCGATGTCCCACCAGCCGAGCGGGCGACCGGCGGCGTCCACTGTTTCGATCCGGTTGGGTCCCCTGAAGCGATGGACCAATGCCGAGTCGTTTCGCGCGATGCGGCGGAACATCGTGTAGAAGTCGCGCGACCAGAACGTGAGATAGTCGTCGTGTTCCTTCCCTTCGATCTCCGTCACTTCGCTGCCGCGTCGACGCCAGAGGCGTCCCGACCAAAATCCGCGGCCACGCTCTTGAAGCGTCCCTTCGGCATCGTGCCAGCGGAATTCAAGTCGCTCGTTCGGTTCGGCCAAGTCGCGCCAGCCGCGCTCTTCCTGGTAGCGCGCATATTGTCCCGTCGGCCATTGGCGGTAGTGCAGGTAGAGCGACCGCGCCTCAGCCCACGCCGCACGCCCGCCCATCTTCGCGAACATCGCATCGAAACGCGCGAGCGCCTGCGCGTCGCTCAACGGCGCCGCCGCGACGTTGGCCCACACGAGAACCGCCACCGTTGCCGCCAGAACCAAGAATTGAAATGGGCGCGTCGCTGACACTTGTCCCTCTCGTCTTGATGAGGGCGGAATGCTAGCGTCCTGCGTCCGACCGAAATTGCGAATCTGAAGACTTGACCAGGCCTCACATGCGGTGCGCGCGTTCGTCCGGGGTCAGCAGGGTCAAAGCCAAGGCATGAACCCGGCCCTTCAATTCGGCGTCGAGCGCTTCGTGCACCTGGCGATGGCGTTCGACGCGCGACTTGCCCTCGAAGGCCTTCGACACGATTGACACACGGAAGTGTGTTTCGCCGCCCGGGCGCGCGCCGGCATGACCGGCGTGCATCCCCGACTCGTCGCGGATGTCGAGGCTCTCCGGGGCGAAAGCCGCCTCGAGCTTCGTCCGTATGGTTTCCGCGACTGTCATCGTGTCCGAGGCGTGAAGAATGTCCGGCGATCTGTCAAGCGAGAGGTTTTCTTGTCTTCTTTACCGACGCTTCCCATACTTTGCTTTGCCATGGGTGAAGGTACCAAACAGTCGTCCCGCTGGGCACAGGATCTGCGCGTGAAACGCCAGCCTGTGACGAAACCCACGCGCGCCTGCGACAAGCCGGGCTGCGACGGTTTCGGCGAGCACCGCGCGCCCAAGAGCCGCGACTCGCTGAACGACTATTATTGGTTCTGCCTGGATCACGTGCGCGAGTACAATCGGTCGTGGGACTTCTTCAAAGGCATGTCGCCCGGCCAGATCGACGCCTATCAGCGCGCGACCCTGACGGGCTTGCGTCCCACGTGGAAAATGAGCGATCGCGCGAAGGGTCCGAACCCCCGACTTCAGTTCTACTTCAAAGGCGCTTTCGTCGATCCGTTCGTCATTTTCGACGACGGGCCCGGCGCGCCGCCGGGCGCCAACGGGGATGCGACAAACCGTAACGGCAGACCCGAGCGACGGTTGACCAAAATGCAGCTCTCAAGCCTGGAAACGCTCCATCTTGAGACGGACGCAACCTTGCAGGACGTGAAGGCCCGCTTTAAGGAATTGGTCAAACGCTACCACCCCGACGCCAATGGCGGCGATCGCGGCGCGGAGGAGCGTTTGCGTCAAGTCATCAAGGCCTACGGGCAATTGCGCTCGTCCGGTTTTTCCTGAAATGATTTGAGCGAACCGCTTCCTCGGCGCGCCTTACGGGCGGTAAGAGGACTGCGACCGACTATTTGCAACGAAAGCCTGACCGCATGACCACAACGCAAAACGGACTGGCTGAGAGCCAGCCCGACACTACAGTCGACGCCAAGAAGACGTTCGGGATCGACACGGGGATGAAGGTGCCTGCGTTCTCGAAGCCGAACGAATATGTGCCCGATTTCGATCCGGCCTACCGCTTCGACCGCGACACGACCCTCGCCATCCTGGCGGGGTTCGCGTTCAACCGCCGCGTCATGATCCAGGGCTATCACGGCACCGGCAAGTCGACGCATATCGAGCAGGTGGCCGCGCGGCTCAACTGGCCGTGCATCCGCATCAACCTCGACAGCCACATCAGCCGCATCGACCTCATCGGCAAGGACGCGATCGTCGTGCGCGACGGCATGCAGGTGACGGAGTTCCGCGAGGGCATCCTGCCGTGGGCGCTTCAACATCCGATCGCGCTCGTCTTCGACGAGTACGACGCGGGGCGGCCGGACGTGATGTTCGTGATTCAGCGCGTCCTCGAGCAGTCGGGCAAGATGACGTTGCTCGACCAGAACAAGGTCATCCGCCCCCATGCGGCGTTCCGCCTGTTCTCGACGACGAACACGATCGGCCTCGGCGACACGACAGGCCTCTATCACGGCACGCAGCAGATCAATCAGGGTCAGATGGACCGCTGGAACATCGTGACGACTCTGAACTATCTGGCGCACGATAAAGAGGTCGACATCATTCTGGCCAAGGCGCCGCACTACAACACGGCCGAAGGCAAGAAGAAGGTCGCGGCGATGGTGCGGGTGGCGGACCTGACGCGAAACGCGTTCATCAACGGCGACATCTCGACGGTGATGAGCCCGCGCACCGTGCTGACGTGGGCGGAAAACGCCGAGATCTTCAAGGATGTCGGCTTCGGGTTCCGCGTCACGTTCCTCAACAAGTGCGACGAGCTCGAGCGCGCGACGGTCGCCGAGTTCTATCAGCGCTGCTTCGGCGAGGAATTGCCCGAGTCGGCGGCGAAGGTGATGGTGGCGTAGCACAGTCGTGACGACGAAGGCGGACAACCCGGTCGAGCCCTTTAAACGCGCGGTGGCGAACACCATGCGCGCGCTGGGCGCCGAGCCGGAGTTGGAGATCTCGTTCGGAACCGAACCGGCGCAGCTGAAGGGCCTGAAGGCGCGTCTGCCCCTGCCCGGCCGCGATCTGCCGAAGGGCGATGTCGCGCAGACCCGGGGCGCGGCCGACGCGTTCGCCTTGCGGCTCGCCTATCACGACGACAAGACGCACGCGAACTTCGCGCCGCCGGGCTCGGCTGCGCGGACGATCTTCGAAGCGGCGGAACAGGCGCGCGTCGAGTCGATCGGCGCGAACGCGATGAAGGGCGTCGCGCGCAATCTCGACGTGGCGCTCGAGGCGCGATTGAAACAGAAGGGCTATGCGCAGGCGCGCAACCGCGACGAGGCGCCGCTTGCCGAAGCTGTCGGCCTCGTCGTGCGCGAGCGGCTGACCGGGCGGCCGATCCCGGCAGCCGGACAGGCCGTCGTCGACATCTGGCGCGAACACATCGAAGCCAAGGCGGGCGGCGATCTGGAGCAGCTGCACGACACGATCAAGGATCAGACCGCGTTCGCGAAACTGACGCGCCGCATTTTGACCGATCTCGGCCTCGGCGACGAATTGGGCGAAGACCCGGACGGATCGGACGACGAGAGGTCGGAAGAAACCTCGCAGGAGCAATCCGAGGACGCCGACAGCGAAGCCAGCGAGGGCTCGGAACCTCAGGGCGCGTCGAGCGAAGACGCAGAAATGTCGGAGGCCGAAGGCGAGGACGGCGAGCAGCAGTCGGTCGAAATCGAAACCGAAGAGCGCGCCGCGCGGTCGGAAGCCGACGAGACGGCCGACGGCAAGCAGCCGTGGCGCCCCGATCTTCCGTTCTCGGGTTCGAACGAACCGTCATACAGGGTGTTCACGACGCAGTTCGACGAAATGATCTCGGCTGAAGAGCTTTGCGACGCGGAGGAACTCGGCCGTCTGCGCGCCTATCTCGACCAACAGCTGCAGGCTTTGCAAGGCGTCGTGGCGCGGCTCGCCAACCGGCTGCAGCGCAAGCTGATGGCCAAGCAGAACCGGACGTGGGAGTTCGACCTCGAGGAGGGCATTTTGGACGCGGCGCGACTTTCGCGCGTCGTCGTCGACCCGATGCATCCGCTGTCCTACAAGATCGAGAAGGACATGACCTTCCGCGACACGGTGGTCACGCTGCTGCTCGACAATTCGGGATCGATGCGCGGGCGGCCGATCATGGTGGCGGCGATGTGCGCCGATATCCTGGCGCGCACACTGGAACGCTGCAACGTGAAGGTCGAGATCCTGGGCTTCACGACGAAGGCCTGGAAGGGCGGGCAATCGCGCGACAAGTGGCTCACGGACAACAAGCCGCCGTCGCCCGGGCGTCTCAACGACCTTCGGCACATCATCTACAAGGCGGCCGATGCGCCGTGGCGGCGCGCGCGGCGCAATCTCGGCCTCATGATGCGCGAGGGGCTGCTCAAGGAAA
>QKCS01000156.1 GCA_003246795.1 Alphaproteobacteria bacterium | reverse complement strand
GGGGGTTGCTGGTTGGCCGCCTGTTTGCCGGAGAGCCGGATGAATGGGGGACGACTCGGCCGGCGGGGGACTCGTGACCGGCCTTGGGGAAGCCGGTTTACTAATGAACAAAGCTTAGGGGCCAATCCTTAACAAAGTACTAATCCTAGAGGCGGCGCGGCCTGTCCCGCACCGGCCGCAAACGTGCGTGACAGTTCGCCTATCCGCTCTTGCCGTCGCGTAAGCGGATCAATCCTTCCTGCGCGACGGATGCGATCAGCTTGCCGTCACGCGTGAACAAACTGCCGCGATTGAAGCCTCGCCCGCCCGCAGCACTCGGACTGTCCTGCGCATAGAGCAACCAATCGTCCACGCGAAACGGATGATGGAACCACATCGCGTGATCGAGACTCGCCGACTGCAAACGACCGGAGAACCAGCTGATCCCGTGCGGCAGCAGACACGTGTCGAGCAGCGTCATGTCCGACGCGTAAGCGAGCACGCACTGATGCAGCGCGAGGTCGTCCGGCATCTCGCCCTTCGCTCTGATCCATACGTTCTGAAACGGCGACGATTTCGGCGGGTTGAGCAGGTCGTCGTCGGTTTCGACCGGCCGTACGTCCATTGGGTTCGGCCGCGTGACGTGCTCGCGCAACTGTTCCGGCAGTTGATGGGCCAACCGCTTTCGCCACGCCTCTTCCGATTCGAGCGATTCGGGATCCGGCGCCTTCGGCATGTCGAACTGATGCTCGAGTCCCGTTTCCGCCGCATGAAACGAGACGGCCATGTTGAAAATCTGTTCGCCGTGTTGAATCGCGACGACCCGCCGCGTGGTGAAGCTCTTCCCGTCACGCGCGCGATCCACCTGATAGAGGATCGGGACCTTCGGGTCGCCGGGCCGGATAAAATATGCGTGAAGCGAATGGCACACGCGCGCCTCGACCGTGCGGTAGGCGGCGACCAGCGCTTGGCCCAGAACCTGGCCCCCGAACACGCGCTGCCACCGGTCTTTGGGGCTCACACCCCGGAAAATATTCACCTCGATCGGTTCGAGATCGAGCAATTCCAGCACTTCTTTGATCGAGCCGTTCATATTTCGCCACAATCACCCCATATGGGCGGAAGCGGGCAGTGTTAAGGGCTGGAGCCGCCGTGGCGCAAGATGGCGCGATGGCGGGTGGAGAGGTTGGGCTGATGGATCTTGCTTATTTCTTGGGCCGCGCCTGGGAATTCCTGAACTGGTTCGCGGAATTGGTGATCGGCACCGTCGCGTCGTCGATCTTCGGCGGTTGGAACGCCGTGATCGGTCTCGCCGTCGTCGCCTTCATTCTGTTCCTGGTGACCCGTGGACTGGTGCGCCGTTCGGACGATTGATCACCTCAGCGGTTCGCGGAGGAGCTTCGTCTTCAGAAACGCAGCGATCGCCGCGTTCTGTACGTCGCGATTCGATTGCTTCTGGAACCCGTGCCCTTCGTCCTTGGCCAGAATGTACCAAGCCTCGGCCCCGTTCTCGCGGATGGCCTTCAGCATCTGAGCCGCTTCCGACACCGGTACGCGCGGATCGTTCGCCCCTTGGACGATCAGCATCGGCTTTTTGATCTTCGCCACGTTGGTCAACGGCGAAATCTTCAGCAGAAAATCGCGCATGCGCCGATCGCGTTCGTCGCCGTATTCGACGCGCCGAAGATCGCGCCGATAGCCGCTCGTGTTTGTGAGAAACGTCACGAAGTTTGAGATGCCGACGACGCTGATCCCCGCCGCCAAGCGCTTGTCGTACTCGATCATCGACGCATACGACATGAAGCCGCCGTAAGACCCGCCATAGACGGCGACGCGCGCGGCATCCAAATCCTTCTGCTTGGCGATCCAATCGAGCGTCGCGCCGACGTCGCGCACCGAATTCATCCGCCGGTTCCCATTGTCGAGCTCGACGAAATACTTGCCGTAGCCGGTTGAACCGCGAACGTTGGGCGCGACGACCGCGATCCCAAGCTCCTGCACCAGATATTGGATGAAGGCGCTGAAGTTGGGCCGGAACTGCGACTCCGGCCCGCCGTGCACGTACAGCAAGACGGGATGAGGACCCTTGCCCTTGGGCTTATATGCGAAGGCCGAGATGCGCCGCGGCTTGCCGTCTACTTCGTCGAACGTGTCGTAGTCGACGAGCAGAGGCGATACGAACGCATCCTTGTCGAGCCCGCCGATCTCGCTGTCCGTCCACTGCCGCGGCGCCCGCTTGCCCAAATCCCAAACGAACGCGTCGCGCCCGCCGGTGCCGTTCAAGGTGAAGCCCAGTTGGCGGCTGTCGGCGCTGAATTTCAGATTCTCGATCTCGCCCGGCGCCAATTTGGGTCCGGCCGACGTTCGCCCGTTTCGCGTGTTGAGAAGATAGAGCCGCGACTCTCCCGCTTCGTTCACCGAGAACGCGATCAGACGGCCGCTCGGCGACATCTCCATTGCATCGACGTCCCAATCCAGCTTGCCGGTCAGAACGTCTTCGTCGTCGGTGTTCAGGTCGTATCGGACGATGCGTCGGAACTCCGAGTCGTCGTCGGTGATGTAGTAGAGCGACTTCCCGTCGGTCGAGAACACGGGCGAACCGCGATAGATCTTCACCGGCGACGGCTTGATCTGGAGCTTCCGCGCATTTCCCAGATCGATTAGCCAAAGCTGCTGCTCGCTCACCGAGATGTCGCGCGTCACCGCAAGTGTCAGATTGTCGGGCGAAAACGCAGCCGAACTCCAGCGCCCGTCTTCCTCCAACACGGTGCGCACGGCCTTCGGATCGGAGACGTCGGCGACCTTAATGCGATAGCGGCCGGAGTTCGCCGGCACGCTCGACCACGCGACCCACTTGCCGTCGCGCGAAAACACCGGGTCGGTGTTGCGCGTCTTTCCGTCGGTCAGACGCGTTACGTCACCGGTTCGCTCGTCCAGCAGATAGAGTTGGAACAGCTCGTCGCCGCCCGTATCGCGTCGAAACAAGATCGTCCGTTTCGGCCACTTCCCCGGCCGATAGACCGCAAAATTCACGGGCTCGTCGTAGAATGTGATCTGCCATCGTTGTCCGAGCGGCGTGTCGACGCGGTGGAGTTGGTTCGTTTCGCCGAACCGCGTTCGCACAAGAATGCTCCGCCCGTCCGGTGCAAAGTCGAGGAACACGGCCCCGCGTGCCGCCTGGTACATGCGCAGGCGGCCGCGAACCGACGTCGGCGTGTCCGGGATGTTCTCAAGCACCAGATTGCCGCGTGCGACACGCCGAACGTCGGCGGCGTTTGCCGCAAAGGAAACGAGCGCCAACGCCAGAAGAGCGACGGCGAGAGCAATCGAACGAACTTGCACCTTTGAAACCCCACGAAGTCCCAGTCCCGCGAACTTAGCGGCATCCGGCTGGACCCGTCGACGGGTCGCGCCTTCACATTCGGGACACGTTCGCCTTTTGTTGCGCCCCGAAAGCACGTGGACGGCCGCCGCCCACACGGGGCAATCTCCCACGAACTGAAAGCCATCGAGAGCGCGAATGCCCGCCATCGAAAGCCGCATCGACCTCAACGACCGAACCGCCCGCACCAATCGTGAGGGACACCTGAAGCTCCTGGGCGAGGTTCGCGCGATTGAGGCCAAGGTGCGCGCAAATTCGGCGAAATCGGCCAAGAAGTTTGAACAACGGGGACAGCTTCTGCCGCGCGACCGCGTGGACCTCCTGCTCGACCGCGGCACGCCGTTCTTGGAGCTCTCGACCCTCGTCGGCCTGAGAATGCACGACGATGACGGCGCCGAGAACGCGAGCGGGGGTGGTGTCATCACAGGGATTGGCACGGTCTCGGGCGCGCGCGTCGTGGTCAGCGCCAGCGACTCCGGCATCAAAGGCGGCGCGGCGACCCCGATGGGCGTCCACAAATCGCTGCGCGCCCAGGCAATCGCACTCGAGAACAAATTGCCGTACGTCCAACTCGTTGAAAGCGCCGGCGCCAACCTGCTGCGCCAAGCCGAGATGTTCGTTCACGGCGGCCGCACCTTCGCGAACCTCGCGCGACTCTCGAAGTCTGGAATCCCCGTCGTCGCCGTCGTTCATGGGTCGTCGACCGCAGGCGGCGCCTATCAACCCGGACTGAGCGACTATGTCGTGGTCGTACGCGGCCGCTCGAAGATCTTCCTCGCGGGTCCGCCGTTGTTGAAGGCCGCAACCGGCGAAATCGCGACCGATGAAGACCTCGGCGGCGCTGAACTCCATTACCAGGTCTCGGGCCTTGCCGAGTACATGGCCGAAGACGACCGCGACGGCATCAGGCTTGCCCGCGAAATCCTGGCCAAGATTGCCTGGGGCAAGCCGGCGGCGAAGCGGACATACAAAGAGCCGCTCTACGACGCCGAGGAACTGCTGTCCGTCGTGCCGCTCGACTACCGCAAGCCCTACGACGTGCGCGAGGTAATCGCGCGCGTGGTCGACGGCTCGGATTGGCTCGACTTCAAGCCCGACTACGGCCCGCACACGCTCTGCGGACACGCGGCCGTCGAGGGCCACACCGTCGGCATCATCGGCAACAACGGCCCCATCGACACGGCCGGGTCCGTGAAGGCCGCACAGTTCATCCAACTCTGCGACCAGTCGGGCATCCCGCTCCTCTTCCTGCAGAACACAACCGGCTACATCGTGGGGACGGAGGCCGAGCGCACCGGCATCGTCAAACACGGCTCGAAAATGATCCAGGCCGTGACGAACGCTGCGGTCCCGAAGCTCACGCTCCACATTGGCGCCTCATTCGGCGCGGGTAATTACGGCATGTGCGGGCGCGCCTTCGATCCGAGGTTCATCTTCGCCTGGCCCAACAACCGCATTGCGGTTATGGGCGGCGAGCAGGCGGCGAAGGTCATGACCATCATCGCCGAGGACGGCGCCAAGCGCGCCGGCCGCGAACCGAACCGCGCCGCACTCGACGCCGCTGCAAAGCAGATCGTCGACACCTACGACGCCGAGTCGACGGCGCTCTTCGCGACCGCCCGCCTCTGGGACGACGGTATCATCGACCCGCGCGACACGCGCCGCATCGTCGGCATGTGTCTCGACGTGTGCAAGGAAGCGGCGGAGCGGCAATTGCGGCCCAACAGTTTCGGCGTAGCAAGGATGTAGCGAGGAGAAAGATATGGAAAAGATCTTCGGCGGCCCGATCGTCGCGACGCTCTTCAAGCTGGCTCTCCTTTCATTTATTGTCGGCCTCGTCTTCGCGATCTTCGGCATCGACCCTGTCGATCTCTGGAAAGAGTTCGGCCAGACCATCGAGCGCGCCTGGTCCCTTGTCTTCGATGCAATCTACTGGGGCTGGAAATACGCAGTGCTGGGCGCCATCGTCGTTCTCCCGCTTTGGATCATCTATCGTATCGTCATGGTCGTGAGCCGGCCGCCCAAGAGCTGACGCATGCAACTCACCGAACAACACGAAGAACTTCGCCGCTCGCTGATCCGCTTCATCGAAACGGAGATCAACCCGCACGTCGACGAGTGGGAGGAGAACCCGCCCTTCCCCGCTCACGAAGTGTTTGGAAAGATGGGCAAGGCTGGCTTCCTCGGCATCAACAAGCCGGAGAAGTTCGGCGGCCTCGGCCTCGATTACTCTTACGCCGCCGTCTATTGCGAGGCGCTCGGACACATCAACTGCGGCGGCATCCCGATGGCAATTGCCGTGCAGACCGAAATGGCGACGCCGGCCTTGGCCCGCTTCGGCTCCGATGAGGTGCGCGAGGAATTCCTGCGCCCGTCGATCGACGGGCGCTATGTCGCTTGCCTCGGCGTTTCGGAGGTCGGCGCGGGTTCGGACGTCGCCTCGATCAAGACGAACGCCAAGGCCGATGGCGCCGACTACGTCATCAACGGCGGCAAGATGTGGACGACGAACGGCGCCCAGGCCGATTGGATCTGCCTGCTCGCCAACACCGGCGACGGTCCCGTTCACCGCAACAAGACGATGATCTGCGTGCCGATGAAGACGAAGGGCGTGACGGTCGCCCGCACGCTCAAGAAGATCGGCATGCATTCGAGCGACACCGCGCAGATCCACTTCGACGACGTCCGCGTACCGCAGCGCTTCCGTATCGGCGAAGAAGGCCTCGGCTTCACCTATCAGATGGTGCAGTTTCAGGAAGAACGCATGTAC
>QKCS01000042.1 GCA_003246795.1 Alphaproteobacteria bacterium | reverse complement strand
GCTCTGTGTACGGATTTATTACTTTTGTGACAGAAGGAACAGGAGAAGAAGCGTCGACGCGACGCGTAGTGAAAGCGCACGGCGTGCGCACTACATTTCGTCGATAGAATTGCGGATGAGGCGGCGACGGAGAACTACTTGCTGAGCGCTTTCACGCGGCGCGTCAGGCGCGACACTTTGCGCGACGCCGCGCGCTTGTGCATGATCCGCTTGTTGGCGCCCCGGACGATCTCGGGCTGCGCGACGCGCAATGCCTCGGCCGCAGCCTTGGCGTCGCCGCTGGCGATAGCTTCCTCGACCTTGCGGACGTAACTGCGAACCCGGCTCTTGCGCGCCGTATTCATGGCTTCGCGACGCTTTGCCTTGCGCGCTGCCTTGGCTGCGGAGCGGATATTCGCCATGCGGATATGTCCTTCAAAAACCTTGCCCTGTTGCCCAGGGGCCGCGCCTTATAGACACCGTCCCTGGGCCCGTCAACCTGCAATTGCCGCCGCAACCGTCAGCGGTTTTCGAACTTCGGCTTTCGCTTTTCGACGAAGGCGGCCATGCCCTCTTTCTGGTCGGCCGTCGCGAACATCGAATGGAAGAGCCGGCGTTCGAACCGAATGCCTTCCGCCAGCGTCGTTTCATACGAGCGGTTGATCGTTTCTTTCGTCATCATGACGATCGGCAGCGACATTGCGGCGATCGTCTCCGCCGCTTTCATCGCCTCGTCGACCAAGTTGGCCGCCGGCACGACGCGGCTGACGAGACCCGATCGTTCGGCTTCCGCTGCATCCATCATCCGTCCCGTCAAGCACATTTCCATCGCCTTCGACTTGCCGACGAACCGCGTCAGACGCTGCGTGCCGCCGATCCCCGGCATCACGGCGAGCTTGATTTCCGGCTGGCCGAACTTCGCGTTGTCGCCCGCGATGATGAAATCGCACATCATGGCAAGCTCGCACCCGCCGCCGAGCGCGAAGCCCGCGACCGCCGCGATCACCGGCTTGCGGCAACGCGCCACGCGTTCGTAGTTCCGCGTGATGAAGTCCTCGCCGAACGCCTCCATATAGGTCTTCGGCTGCATTTCCTTGATGTCGGCGCCGGCGGCGAACGCCTTCTCCGACCCGGTGATCACGATACAGTGAATCCCGGCGGCGCTCTCCGCCTCGTCCAATGCCAAGCTCAATTCGTTCATCAGCTGATTGTTGAGCGCGTTCAGCGCTTGCGGCCGATTGAGCGTGATGAGCTGCACGGCGCCGCGCGTCTCGACCTTGATCGTTTCGAAACTCATGAGGAGATGCCTTCTAAAAGCCGCGCCCGGTTTATCGCATCGGGCCCGCGCCCGCTAGCGCTGACACTTGGGACAGAAGAACGTCGACCGGCCCGACTGCACAATGCGTTTCACGGTTCCCGTACAGCCCTTCGTCTTGCAGCGTTCGCGTTCGCGGTCGTAGACGGAAAACGTGTGCTGGAAATAGCCGAGCTCGCCGTCTGTGCGCTTGTAATCGCGCAACGTGGACCCGCCCGCCTTGATCGCGTCGCGAATGACCGCGTTGACCGCGACGACGACTCGCTCCGCGCGTTCGCCCGGAACGGTCGCAGCCAAACGCTTCGGCGAGACGCCCGCCCGAAACAGCGCCTCGCACACGTATATATTGCCGAGCCCCGCGACGACGCGTTGATCCAAGAGCGCCGCCTTGATCGGCGTGCGCTTGCCGGCCAGAGCATCGTTCAGATGCGCTGTCGAAAACGCCGGGGACAATGGTTCGGGCCCGAGACCCCGAAGAAGCTTGTGCGTGTCGAGTTCGTCTTCCGTGCACAACGTCATCAGACCGAAGCGCCGATGATCGGTGAAGACGACGCGGTCGCCCGCATCCGTGTCCAGGACGATGTGGTCGTGCGGTCCTTCGCCGTTGCCGTCCTTCGCCGCGTCGTGGACGAAGACGCCGACCGTCTTGCCGTGGACGGTGAAGCGCCCCGACATGCCGAGATGCATGATGAGCACCTCGCCGTCGTCGAGATGCGCGAGGATGTATTTCGCCCGCCGCGTGAGCTTTACCACCCTCCGCCCCGTTAACCGTTTGGCAAATCCTCGCGGCAGCGGAATGCGCAGATCGGGCCGGCGCGCGACGACCTTGGCCAGAACGTGTCCCTCGAGCACTGGCAGAAGGCCGCGGCGCACGGTTTCGACTTCGGGAAGTTCGGGCATGGGGCGCTGTGTAACGTAGCTCAAGGGATTTGCGAGCACTATGTTTCGCATGACCGCCATGGCCGACGACAAGCGCACAGTTTCCTTCGGATTCCGCGAGGTCGCGGAAGACGAGAAATCGCGCCTGGTCGGCCAGGTCTTCTCGAACGTCGCTCGCCGCTACGACGTCATGAACGACCTGATGTCGCTCGGCGTCCACCGCATCTGGAAGCAGGCGCTGATCGACTGGCTGGCGCCGTCGGCGGACACCGAGTTGCTGGACGTCGCCGGCGGCACCGGCGACATCGCCTTCCGCTTCCTCGAGCGATTGCCGTCGAAGACGGGCGGCGCACGCGCCGTCGTGTGCGACATCAATTTCGAGATGCTGGCCGTCGGCCGCGATCGCGCCAACGAGCGCAAGGCCCTCGACCGTGTCGCCTTCACGTGCGGCGACGCCGAACGCCTGCCGCTGCCCGACGCGACGTTCGACGCCTACACGATCGCGTTCGGCATCCGCAACGTCACCCACATCGATCGCGCGTTGGCCGAAGCCTTTCGCGTCTTGCGGCCCGGCGGACGCTTTCTCTGCCTCGAATTCGCGAAAGTCGACAATCCGTTCCTCGAGCGTCTCTACGACGCGTGGTCCTTCAACGCGATCCCCGCGATCGGCGAAGCGGTGACGAACGACCGCGCGGCTTACGAGTATCTCGTCGAAAGCATCCGCCGCTTCCCGCCGCAGAAGAAATTCGCGCCGATGATTCAGGCGGCGGGTTTCACGCAAGTGAAATGGCGCGATCTTTCGGGCGGCATCGTCGCGATGCACTCCGGCTGGAAGCTCTGAACATGTTCCGCGCGTTTTCGATGATCGGCCGCCTGACCCGCGCGGCGCGCGTCCTCGGCGCCCACGGCGTTCTGCCGCCGCCCGAATGGGCCTCGATGGCGCCGCCCGAGATGCGCCTCTTGTCGCTCATCTTCCGTAAGTCGAAGAAGCACATGCACGGCCGCACCGGCGAGCGTCTGGTGCGCGCCCTGACCGAACTCGGCCCCGCCTATATCAAGGCCGGCCAATTCCTTGCCACGCGCCCCGACATCATCGGCGCCGACATCGCAGGCGACCTCGCCAATCTCCAGGACCGTATGCCGCCTTTCCCGATCGACGAGGCGCGCCGCACCCTGGCCGAGGAACTCGATCCCGAGCACGTCGCACAACTGGGCGAAATCGGTGAGGCCGTCGCGGCCGCGTCGATCGCTCAGGTTCACAAGGTGACGTTGAAACCGCACGACGGCGGCGCGCCGCAGCACCGCGCGCTGAAGATCCTGCGCCCCGGCATCGAGCTCGACTTCGGCAAAGAGCTTGAGGCCCACGCCTGGGCCGCGCGCCAAGCCGAGCGTTTCGGCTCCGAGATGAGGCGCCTCAGACCAACCGCGCTCGTCGACACGCTCGCCCGCTCCGTCGCGATCGAGATGGACTTGCGGCTGGAAGGCGCCGCCGCAGCGGAACTGGCGGCCAACACCGCGAACGATCCCGACTTCCGCGTGCCCGCCGTCGATTGGGATTTCACCACGCGCCGCGTGCTCGCGACCGAATGGATCGACGCGATCTCGCTCAAGGACCGCGACGCCCTCATCGCCCAGGGCCACGACGTCAAGCGCATCGCGACGAGCGTGATCCAGAACTTCCTGAAACACGCATTGCGCGACGGCTTCTTCCACGCCGACATGCATCCGGGGAATCTCTTCGTCGATGAGAAGGGCCGGCTCGTCGCCGTCGACTTCGGCATCATGGGCCGTCTCGATGCCATCGCGCGCCGCTTCATGGCCGAAACGCTCGCAGGCTTCCTCGCGCGCGACTACCGCCGCGTCGCCGAAGTCCACGTGCAGATCGGCTTCGTCCCGCCGCGCCACTCCGTCGACGACTTCGCGCAGGCCTTGCGTGCGATCGGCGAACCGATCTTCGGTCGCCCGGCGAGCAACATGTCGATGGCGCGCTTGTTGACCCAGCTCTTCGAGGTCACACGCCTCTTCGACATGGAGCTGCAGCCCCAGCTCGTAATGCTGCAGAAGACGATGGTCGTCGTCGAAGGCGTCGCGCGCCAGCTCGATCCCGAACATTCGATCTGGGACGCCGCCCGCCCCGTCGTCGAACAATGGATGATCGACGCGATCGGCCCGCAGGCGCGCATCCGCGAAGCCGCCGAAGGGATGTCGTCCATCGGCCGCGCCATCACCGCGCTGCCTGAGGTCTTGCGCAACGCCGAGCAAATCGCGGCGATGCTCTCGCAAGGCGGCATCCGCCTCCATCCGGAGTCGGCCCAAGCCATTGCGGCGGCTCAGGCGAACCGCACGTCCCATGTCCGCATCGCCGTCTGGATCGGCGCCTTGGCGCTGGCCGCCCTCGCAATCACTCAGTTCTGAGAGTGAAAAATCAAAGGCTTAGCCGTTACGACGCAGGTCACATAAGGTTTCTACACCCCTTGTCGGGGATTAGTGTAATTTCCATCTCAATATAGGAATTGGAGCGACCCGTGCTCGGCAGCAAACGCATTCTGCTCATCATCGGCGGCGGCATCGCCGCGTACAAAAGCCTGGATCTGATCCGCCGCTTGCGCGAACGCGGCGCTTCCGTACGGGCAATCCTAACACGCGCGGGCGCCGAATTCGTAACCCCGCTCTCCGTTTCGAGCCTGACCGGCGACAAAGTCTATCAGGACCTCTTCAGCCTGACCGACGAAGCGGAGATGGGTCACATCCAGCTCTCGCGCGACGCGGACCTTTTGGTCGTGGCGCCCGCGACGGCGGATCTAATCGCGAAGATGGCGACCGGCCGCGCCGACGATTTGGCGTCGACGGCGCTGCTTGCGACCGACAAGCCGGTCCTGATTGCGCCCGCCATGAACGTGCGCATGTGGCTGCACCCGGCGACCCAAAGAAACATTGCGCAGCTGCAGACCGATCGCGTGTCGCTCGTCGGCCCGAACGACGGCGACATGGCGTGCGGCGAGTTCGGCCCAGGCCGGATGGCCGAACCGCTGGAGATCGTCGCCGCCGTCGAGGCGGCCTTCGGCGCGCCGCGCCTGCTCGACGGCATCAGCGCGCTCGTGACCGCCGGTCCGACATTGGAACCCATCGATCCCGTTCGTTTCATCTCGAACCGTTCGTCGGGCAAGCAGGGCTATGCGATCGCCGGCGCACTCGCCGGCCTCGGCGCCAAGACGACGCTTGTTTCGGGCCCGACGAGTCTGGCCACGCCCCAAGGTGTAAATCGGATCGCCGTCGAAACGGCGCACGAGATGCTCGCCGCGTGTGAAGGCGCATTGCCCACCGACGTCGCCGTCTGCGCCGCCGCCGTCGCCGATTGGCGCATCGACCACACGGCCAATCAGAAGATCAAGAAAACCGCGGGCGGCTTGCCGTCGCTGAAGCTCATCGAGAACCCAGACATTTTGCACACGCTCGCCACGCGCGGCACGTCGCGCCCGCGTCTCGTCATCGGATTCGCCGCGGAGACCGAGAAGGTGGTCGAACACGCCAAGGCCAAGCGCGCAAAGAAAGGCTGCGATTGGATCGTGGCGAACGATGTTTCACCAGCGACAGGCGTGATGGGCGGCGACGAGAACACGGTTCACATCGTCTCCGCCGCTGGCGTCGAAACCTGGCCGAAACTCGCAAAGCGCGATGTCGCCGCAAAACTCGCGCAAAAGATCGCCGCCCATTTGAAGGGAGCAGCCGCGTGAGCGACGTCACGGTGCAGATCCTGACGCTTCCCCACGGGCGCGGCCTCAATCCGCCGTCCTATGCGACCGCGGGCGCCGCAGGAGCGGACATTGTGGCCGCGGAGGACACGACAATTGCCTCCGGCGCGGTTCATCCCGTCGCGACCGGCATCGCGCTGGCGATCCCACCCGGCTACGAGGGCCAAATTCGACCGCGGTCAGGCCTCGCTTTGAAGCACGGCGTCAC
>QKCS01000148.1 GCA_003246795.1 Alphaproteobacteria bacterium | reverse complement strand
GACGGCTCGTCGAGCGACACCAGCTTCATCTTCCAGCCGATGACGTTGGCGTAGAAGAAGTTGATGCGATCGGCGTCGTGCGCCATGTATTCGTTCCACCAGATCGAGCCGGCCTGACCGGTTTCATCGGTCGCGGAAGACGGCCGCAGTTCGCCGCCCACCAGCACGGTCGCGCCCGCCTGCGCGGCGAGGCCCGTGGCGGCCGCGCCGGCGGCCATCGTCGTCACCAAACTGCGGCGATTGATCATCGCCTTCTTGGCCTTATCGTCGTTCGCACTCATCACCGTTCTCCTCGTGTCCTCGAGACGTTCACATCACTGCGCCGCGACCATCTTGGCCAGGGCTTCGGTATCGGCAGGCGAAGTCGGCGTTTTTGCCGGCACGCGGTTGACCTGCTCCGACGGGATGCCGCGCCAACGGCTCATCGGCGGCAGCGTTTCGCCCTTCATGAGAACCGAGAGGGCGCCCAACGACGAGCCACGCTGCATCTCGGTGCTGTAGAGGACGATCGCCATGTTGCCGACCGCGCAACCCTCGCCGATCTTCAACACGTCGGACTTCATCACGCGGTCCTCGAACAGATGCGTTTGCATCGTGCTGCCGAGGTTCAATGCCGCGTAGTCGCCGATCTCCACCAGGTCGTATTCGGTGAAGAGGGTCGTGTCGATGAAGCACCACTTTCCGACGCGGCAACCCATGGCCCGCAGGAACGGTGCGATGAAGGGCGTACCCATGAATGGCGACATGGCGAGCGCCGCCACGCCCTCGAACACCCCGTTGACGACGTCGTTCAGCCATACGAACGGCGACCACAATGGATGACTGCTGGGCGTGAAGGTTCCCATGACGGCGTGTTTGATCGCCGCGACGACCAGAATGCTGAACGCCGCAACGAGGTTCGCAATCAGCGGCAGCGCGAGCAGGACCGCCCACCACGGCATGATCTGAAATCCCACGGCCGACAACGCCATCATCGCGCCCAAGACGGCCGTCGACAGATACGCCGGCAGCGTGATGCGGACGACGTCGATCATCATGCGCAAGCGTTCGAGCTTCGGGTTCGGATTGAACGTCCGCGACTCGTCGAATACGATGTCAGTCTGCGGACGGGGCAACGGGAACCCGGGCGCGCCGAGCCATTGACTGTTCTCGGGAACGACATCCGTGTCGGCAGGCGGTGTCGACATGACGCCGATCAGCGTTTCGTCGCCGATCATCACGCCGCCACGCACGAGGGCGCTGTTGCCGATGAAGCTGCGCTGTCCGATCTTGACCGGCTTCAACTCGGCGACGCCGTTGAAGATGCGGATGCCGCCAATCAAGCACTCGTCGGCCAGGAAGCTACCGTCTCCGACTTCCATCAGTTCGGGGATGACCTGGTTCACCGTCGACATTTCGGCGCGCTTGCCGATACGGGCGCCCAACAACCGATAGAGGTGCGGCACGAACAAGGTCGAATAGATCGGCATCAGGAGCTGGCGCGTGTTCGCGAGCAGGTACCGATAGAACCACAACCGGACATAACGGGCGCTGTGCAGCGGGTAACGGCCCGCCTCGATCTTGCCGATGAAGAGCTTCTTGATTGCGACGAGGCAGGCGACGTACCAGAGCACGGATGCAGGCACGGCCAAGACGACCGCCGCGACGCCGACATACACGTCAGACCCGAACAACGCATATGCAACGAGGGCGATCGCCGGCAGGCCGGTCAAGATCAAGAAGTAGCCCATCGCGTAGATGAGCAGCAGGTGGACGATGCCGAACAGGATGGGCCGCCGCTTCGCGCGCGGCTCCGGCGCCGGAACAGGAACGATCGTGGGCGTCGGAAGCGCGCCGCGCATGCCCTCGCCCGCCGCGACGGTCACGCCGTCGGCGAGATGCGACATGTCGTCGAGGCGCGCGGCGGGCTTCATGACCGTGTCGAGCCCAATCGCGCAATGCATGCCCACGAAGCAATCGTGGCCGATGTCGATGCGGCCGAGTTTCAAAAGGCCGTCCTCGACCCGGTAGCCCGAGATATGCGTTTCCGGGCCGATCGCAACGTCGTCGCCGATCGAGACGAGGTCGAAGGCCGAACAGATCGACGTCGAGATCGACGTATTCCGTCCAACGCGAGCGCCCATCGCGCGCATGTAGAAGCTCATCAGCGGCGAGCCTTCGAACATGTGCGACCAGCTGAGACGCTGGAACAGGTTCGCGATCCACCATCGGCAGTAGTAAAGGCTCCACACCGGGTAGGCGCCCGGCTTGAAACGACCGACGACGAGCCATTTGACGGCGACGCTGATGAAGAGCATCGCAGGCCAGATCGCAAACCCCGCCGTGGTGCCCAGCAAAAACGCCGTGTCCATGCTCAGCGAATGATCGAGCACGCTGAGCACGAGCCAAACGAAGAAGCCGACCGGGGCAATGAGGATCGCCTCGTAGATCAACAACGCGAACGTTTGGATCGCAACCGTCGTCCAGCGCTCCCACCGCGGCACGCTTTCGAACGCGCGCTGGCTCGGCGTACGGGCGTCGGCGTCCGGTTCGGCGGGCGTATCGGCCAGCACCGCGCCTTCGGCGGCGAGATGTTGGGCGAATGCACGGATGGTGCGATGCTTGTAGAGGTCGCGCACCGAGACGCCCGTCAAACCATGCTTGGTCCGCAACTCCGTCATCACTTGAGCGGCAAGCATCGAGTGGCCGCCGAGATCCATGAAGAAGTCGTCGGTCGGCCCCGGCGAACCGCGTGCGCCAAACACCGTGGAGCTTGCGCTCGAGTTCCGTCGTCGGCAGCTTGATCACCCGATCGCTGCGGCGGAGGAGATTGACCGGATCGGGCAAGAGCTTGCGATCGGCCTTGCCGCTGGTGAGCTGCGGCATCTCTTCGATCACGTCGAGAAATTTGGGAACCATGTAGTCGGGCAGGCGCGCGCGCAACGCTTCGGCGATCGCGACGCGGTTGAGGCCGTCGCCCTCATCGGAGACGACATAGGCCGCCAATTCCGGAATGCCGGCCACCTGGACGACGCGCACGGCGGCCGCACGGATCGTCGACTGCTCGAGCAGAACGCCCTCGATCTCCGACAGTTCCACCCGGAAGCCGCGGATCTTGATCTGGTCGTCGATGCGGCCCATGAACTGCAGCGTGCCCTCTTCCGTCACGCGGACGAGGTCGTGCGTGCGGTAAAGACGCGGCGTGACCATCTCGCCGTCGAACGGATTCTCGACGAACTTCTCGGCTGTGAGTTCCGGCCGATTGAGATAGCCGCGCGCCACGCCCAAACCGCCGATGGCGAGTTCTCCGGGCTCGCCCTCGGGCACCGCCTGCATCTTCTCATCGACAACGTAGGTCACGTAGCCCGGCAACGCTCTGCCAATCGTCACCGGCTGCCCGGGGATGCAATCGGCATAGGTGGCGACGACCGCGGTTTCGGTCGGGCCGTAGGTGTTCAGCATGCGCCGGCCGTTGTTGACCCAACGCGCAACGAGCTCAGGCGGACACACTTCGCCACCCACAACGAGCAGGCGGACCGTCGGCAGATCCGACTCGATCATCGACAGAAACGTCGGCACCGTCGAGAAGTAGGTGATCCGGCTCGCGCCGATGAACTCGGCGGCGTCGGCCGGCGAACGCGACACGTCCTCAGGCGCCACACAGAGCGTGCCGCCGAGCGAGAAGGCCGCCCACACTTCCTCCACCGAGGCGTCGAACGCGATCGAGAAGCCCTGATAGATGCGGTCTTCGGAGGTGATCCTGTAGATCGACTTGAGCGTCTTGACGAAAGCGACCGCGTTGCGGTGCTCGATCATGACGCCTTTGGGACGACCCGTGGAACCGGACGTGTAGATCACATAGCAGAGATCCCGGTCGCGGTTTTCGCCGACAGCCGACGGCGGCTGCCACGAGGGACGCATCTCGATTTCGGATGCGTGCTTGTCCAGAAGCAGCAAGTTCGCCTTCGACTTCGGCAAACCCCCAGCGAGTTCCGAATCCGTCACGATCGCGCGCACGCCCGCGTCTTCGAAAATGTCGTGAATACGATCGACCGGGAATTTGGGGTCGACCGGCACATAGCCAGCGCCGGCTTTCAGGACGCCCAGCATGGCGGCGAAGAGTTCGCACGATTTGCGGTGATAGAGGCCGACCAGCGTACCGGGCTTCACGCCGCGGATGCGGAGCGACCAAGCGATGCGGTTGGCCTGGCGGTTGAGTTCGGCATAGCTCAATGAGCGGCCTTCATGCTCGACCGCCGGATGATCCGGCCTTGCCTCTGCTTGTGCCTCGAAAAGATGGTGAAGACATAGAGGCGTTGCATTCTCGAACGCGGTGATCTTCGCGATCGTCGTCAACTCTTCGCCCATAGCGCGCCGATCCACACGTGCCGGCCTTGGACAAGCGTGTTCGGACGATCACTCGTGCGCGCGTGTGCGTTCCCCTGGCGGGGCGTCACACCGGCGTCGATCAACCAATCCGAAACCATTGTCCCAAAACCGCACGCCGTTCGTCCCGCTCTGACGCACTGAAGGCCGCGACATGAGCGAGAACCCTAACAACGCGTTACCGGCTGCAATCGAAGTGCCGTGGAGACCGCCACGGGAGGCCAATGCGGGTTAGGGTTAAGTGCGCCGCGTGCGTTCGTTCACGGACGGCGATGCGCTAACAATGCGAGCGACGACCCCGACAAATTCGGGGACATGACCAAACAAGCGGACGCTCATGATCCTGCGTTCCCTCACGGGCGTTCTGACCGCCGCGGCGTTCGCGGCTACTTGCTTCATGGGATTTCAGACAATGAAAGCACGCGCGAGCGATCGGATGTTGAAGGGCGCGGGCATCACGAAGACGGGACTCACGCCGCTTTATCCGGACGCCTTCGATTGCTCGCCGCTGACGTCGCTCTATGCGAGTTGGATCGACGTCGACGGCCGGAAGCGCAGCGAGAAGCACTCCGGGGTCGACGGCGGACGGCTGGGCGAGCCGATCCTTTCACCGGCGGCCGGCGTCGTCGTCACCACGTGGAAAGGCGATTCAGGCTGGGGGGACGAAGGCGCGTTGTTGTTGCTTCACACGCGCGCGGATCTGAACCTCAAGGACGGCGCGCCGTTCTACTATTCGGCATTCGATCACCTGCGGTTCGAGGAAGTCGCGCAATACGCGCCGGGGCGGAAGGTCGCCCGCGGCGACGTTCTGGCGCACGTCTTCCGGCCAGGCGGCAAGAAGAAGTATCTGCCGGAGGTGCATTGGGAGGTTTGGGAGGTTCACCACCCGACGGCCATCGTGTGGGGCACGAACAAGCGCGGGCGACCCGACTGGGTCAATCCTACGGCCGAATTGATCGACCCGCTCTTTCTGCTGTCGCGCGAGACGCCGCCTGACGAGAACTTGCAGGTTACGGTCACGCCGTTCGAACTTGGCGGCGACTATCGCCGTTTCCGCGGGTTCACGTACATCTTGCCCTGCCGACAGCGGGGGACTTAGGAGAGATCCAGCCAGGGGTGGCGGATCGACATCTGCAAGATGAGCGCGCCGGCGTTCGGATTCGTTTCCGTGTTCGACATCGACGTGCCGTGGACGCGATAGCGGCAGAGCACCTCCGGCACGAAGGCGCACTCAAGCTCATGTTCGACGAACTTGCACCAGAAGTCGTAGTCTTCCCAGCCGTTCGCGATGAGCTGCGCGTATCCCCCGACCTTCCGCCACGCGTCCTTTGAGACGAGCGCCATGGCATCAACGTAATTCTTCGGCTTGAAGCGTTCCCTGCTCCAAAAGTCGGCGTCGCCAAGGCCCGTTCGTTCACCGAAGAACTCGAGCTGCGTATAAGCGCCGGCCGCGCCGGCGTCGCCCATGGCGGCCATGCAGCGTTCGATCGCGCGTGGATAGAGCATGTTGTCGGCGTCCATCACGAAGACACGATCTGCCGTCGCCTGAAGGAACGCCGTATTGCGGGCATAGGACAGGCCCATGTTCGCCGTATGCGCGATCAACCGGTGGCCGGCGAAACGCGCTTCGTTTCTGCCGAGCCAGGACTCCACGACCGACAGGCCACCGTCCTTCGAACCATCGTCGACGACGACAAGTTCGATGTTCGCCTGCGTTTGAGCCGCAATCGAATCGAGACACGCCTCGACAAAGCGGGCGTAGTCGTAAAGCGTGACGATCACCGTGACCGCCGGTTTCTTCGGCGGCGCCTTCTCGCGAACGACTTTCATCGGGCGGGGAAAGAGACTCATGCGGTCTCCCCCGCCCGCAGCAACGCGATGGCGGCAGTCCTTGCGCTCGAGCGTTCGCGCAGCATGCGATAGGCGTTCTCGCGCACGACCTCCGCCTTCGTCTGACCGTCCACACTCTTTGCCAACCACTCGATCAGATGATGGATGTGGCGCGGCGACTCTTCGAAATAATGGACGCCCGGCTTGTAGATCGGATGCGGGAAGCAGGCTTCGGTGACGACGGCGGCCTTGTGCCAAAACGCCTGCATCAGCCGCCACCATTCGAAGTACGTGTACTCGTCGCGATGCAGGTTCAGCAGGACCTTCGACCGCTGCAATAGCGCGGCCGTCACCTCGGACGCGGCCATGGGGTTGTCGGCGGGCGAAAGCGGCCGCGTTGCGCGGCTGTAGTAGAGGAAGGTGTTCATGTCGGCGAACTTTTCGGCGAAAGCTGCCAGAAGCTGCTCGCGGCGGCGCGATTGTTGGCCCAGGAAGAGAACATCGAGCGGGCGATCGGCGAAGCGCTCCGAAGGTTCAAAGTTGCGCACGGCGGCGCTCAGGCCGCGAAACGCCGGCGCATCGAGCGGCTCCGGTCCGGCGAAAGGTGCGAACGACGGGCTGTAGCCCGCCTGAATGGGGACCGCGCGGATGCCTGCCTTGCGCAGGATTGCCGCGTTTTGGCCGTTCATGTCGGCAACGGCTTTCGCGCGGGTGAGGAAGACGAGCGACCGGGCGAACCACTGCGTCTGAATTTGTTCGGTCGAGAACAGAACGGCGCGGGAGACGAATTCATCTGTCGCCCAGCGCCGACCCTCGCCGAGCACAAAGAACTCGTGGGGCGCAACGACGACGTGATGCGTGGCCTTGGCGTCGGGCGCGCTTTTTTCGTCGAAGAGCGAGACGGGCACGCCCGCGTCCGTAAAGCCCGCCTTCAGCACTTCACCGATCTCGGTCATGAAGAAGTTGCCGAGGCTCGACACGTAGATGGCGACGCGATAGCGCGTAGGATCGGCGAGCGGTTCGGGGAGCGAATCGTCGGTCCCTTGGCTCTCACGCAAGACTTCGCGCCATAGGCGGGCAATCGTTTCCAGGCTGGTGAAGTTGCGACCGGCATGAATGCCGACGCGCATGAAGTGGTGCAACGGGTCGAGGCCGGACTTGGCGACGTCCGGATAGGCGCGGACGTAAGCCTCACGATCAAACAAGCCCGTCCGGCTGAGGAAGTTGGCGACGGACGCCGCGATCGCTTCACCTTCGCCCCGCAGCGCGCGCGGATCCGCAGCGGCTGGCGCGGATTTCGCGGGTGCGTTCGACTTCAGGAAGCGTGACAGGTCCACGTTGCGGCGCCTTCCCTAGAACGGGCTCACGATGTCTTTGAGCCGCGGAAGTCCGGCGTCCTTCGGGGAGAGCACCGCGCGTTCCGGTTCGATCGGCCAGGCGATGCCAAGCGCCTCGTCCGCCCAAAAAATCCCGGCGTCCGACTCCGGCGCATAATGCGCGTCGACTTTGTAGAAGATGTGCGTGTCGGGCGCGAGCGTGCAGAAGCCATGCGCAAATCCCGCCGGCACCAGTATCTGCGCGCCGGCGTCGGCATCGAGTTCGACACTGACGTGGCGGCCGAAGGTGGCCGAGTCTTTGCGCAGGTCCACCGCGACATCGAAGATGCGCCCTTTGAGAACACCAACGAGCTTCGCCTGCGCGTTCGGCGGCGTTTGGAAGTGCAGACCGCGCACCGTGCCGACCGGAGCGGAGAGCGACTGGTTGTCCTGACAAAAGTCGATGTCGATGCCGGCCGTCTTGTACGCGCGTCGGTTCCAGCTCTCAACGAAATAACCGCGCGCATCGCCAAAGCGGCGCGGCGTGACGAGTTTCACGTCCGGAATCGCGAGAGCGCGAATGTCGAGCGTCATCGCTTGCCCTCGCGCTCCTTCAACAGCTGCCCCAGATAGGCGCCGTAATCGGACGACTTAAGTCTCTCGGCGCGGGCGGCCAGCTTCTCCGCGCTCATCCAACCGCGATCGAAGGCGATTTCCTCAAGGCAAGCGATCTGCAGGCCGGTGCGGTGTTGGATCGTGCGCACGAACTCGCCGGCTTCGATCAACGAGTCGTGCGTGCCGGCGTCGAGCCAGGCGTAGCCGCGGCTCAAGCGTTCGACCTTCAATTCGCCTTTTGCGAGGTAGTGTGCGTTGACGTCGGTGATTTCGAGCTCGCCGCGGGGCGACGGCTTCAGGTTGCGCGCGACGTCGACCACGCTGTTGTCGTAGAAATAAAGACCGATGACAGCCCAGTTCGACTTCGGCGCCTTTGGTTTTTCGACGATCGAGGTCGCGCGGCCTTCGGCGTCGAAATCGACGACGCCGTACCGTTCGGGATCGGGGACGTGATAGCCGAAGACAAGCGCGCCCCCATCGATCTTCGCCGCCCGCTTCATCACTGCCTGCAGACCCTGACCGAACAGCAGGTTGTCGCCGAGAGCCAACGCCACCGCGTCCTTGCAGATGTGGCTGGCGCCGATGACGAAGGCCTGCGCCAATCCCTTGGGCTCCGGCTGTTCGGCGTAGGTCAGGCGCAGGCCCAACTCGGATCCGTCGCCGAGCGTGCGGATGAAACTCGGTAGATCACGCGGGGTCGAGATGATCAGGATGTCGCGAATGCCCGCGAGCATC
>QKCS01000331.1 GCA_003246795.1 Alphaproteobacteria bacterium | reverse complement strand
TGTGCCGCCGGCACAGTCACCGTCGTCGCCGCGCGGGAATTCCCAACGACCAGTTGCGGCGCGCCGAATAACGCGTTCGTGACGGTGGCGCGTTTCCGTTTGATCGTGCGCACACGCACGTGATAGTCGCCGGAAATGATCAGAGTGATGGCCGTCCTGCTCGCGCTCGCGAGTCTCACAACAAGCACCGCCGGCCCGTCGACGCACGGCGACGCGCAAACGATCGCCAAGGCACAGGACTATCTCTCCGCCTACGCCCGCCTCGATCTGAAAACGTTGGAGATCCTGTACGCCGAGGATGCGGTCTTCAACGACCCAACGTCTACGAAAGTGCCGGGCATCGGCGGCCCGTTCGTCTGGCACGGGCGCAACGAAAACCTCGCCAACATTGGCGAGCGGGCCAAATCGATCAAATCGCTCGAGTACGACGTCGAGCGCGTCTACGAAGCATCCGGCCACGTCGTGTTCGTCGGCGACGTCAAGCCTTTGACAATGACCTGCGACGGCCCGGTGCTGCATGCCTATCCGATCGTCACCATCGTCACGATCGAAGGTGGCCGCGTAACGGAACACCGCGACTACACGAACTATGCCGCCGGCCATGTCGTCTCCGCGCTCGCAAAATGAGCCCGGCAGCCGCGATGAAACCCATCGATGTTCTGACGTTCTGGTTCGACGAGACGAAGCCCGAGCTGCATTTCAAGAAAGACGCGGCGTTCGACGCGTTGGTAAAGCAACGCTTCCTCGCGACCTATTGGGCGGCGGTGAAAGGCGAACTCAGCGATTGGCGCGCGACGCCCGAAGGCCGGCTCGCCGAGGTCATCGTCCTCGATCAGTTTGCGCGCAACATGTTCCGGGACGACCCGCAGGCCTTCGCGCACGACCCGGTCGCGCTGGCGCTGGCCCAAGAAGCGGTTCGCGCGGGGGATGACATGCGGCTCGATCCTCGACGGCGACGCTTCCTCTACCTGCCGTTCATGCACAGCGAGTCGCGCAAGGTGCACGCCGAGGCGCAAGCGCTGTTCGACAAGCTCGGCGATGAGGAAACGTCGAGATACGAGGCGATGCACAAGAGTATCGTCGATCGCTTCGGCCGCTACCCCCATCGCAACGCCGTGCTCGGCCGCGCCTCCACCAAAGAGGAAGAGGCGTTCCTCGAACAGAACAAGGGCTTCTGACATGCGCGCTGCTCTCTGCTGGATCGCCGTCGTCGCCGCGCTGACGTTTAATGGCGCAGCGGCACTCCGCGCGGAGAGTGCGTCCCTCGCCACGCAGGCCGACGTGGAGGAAGCGCGCGCCGTGCTGGCGCAATGGGTCGCGGCCTATCAGGCTGAAGACTACCGGGCCCAGTGGCGGCTCACCGATCCGCGCATTCGCCGGTGGTGGGACGAAAGGCGCTGGCGCAAGGGCATGACCAAGGCCCGCCGCCGCGACGGCAAGCTCACCGCATACGAAATCGTCGCCGCCGACCCCATCGACGCAGCGAAACTCCCGTGCACGGAAATGGGCCACTGCTATCGCCAAGGCGTACAGTACGTCGCCTTTATCGTCCGCAGCACATATGAAAGGCGAAACCCGGACAGCCCGAATACGCCGCCATGGCCAAGTCGGACGAAGGCTGGCGCTTCGGCGGCGGCACGTTCCCGAACCGCCCGTTGGGCGAGACCTCCGTCATCATGACCGAGTCGGACGAACGGCGTTACAAGCCCGACCTCTCGATCGTCAATTGAACGGGAAGCCGCCGGCAAGCCGACGGCCCCCATCGTGGCTCACTGCTGCTGTTGCCAGATTTGCGACGCGACCGAGCCCTGCACGAACAAGCCGTCCTTGCCGGCCTGCGCGACCAGCTTCTGGAACGCGTTGTCGTGTTGGATCTTCGTGCGCGCCTGATCCCATTCGGCGATCGAATCGTACGTGCTGGAGAGCACGAAGTGGCCCATCGGCCCGCCGAGCTGCTGCAGAATGCGTACGTCGTGGCCGGTCAGTTTCTTTACCTGACGCTGCACCGTGTGGAAGTATTCGTCGGCCTCGAAATTCTTGCCGGGCGCGACCGTGAACGAGACTGTTGCGTAGATCATCGCTTCATCTCCATTGGGTTTCGAATGAACAGTGCGGGCGCGAACGCTTTGTCGCCCGCGCTGGTCGGCTCTGCTTGACGTCAGACTTGCGAGTATGGGGGTGAGGCGGCTCAATATGAGCCCACAACGCGCTCACCGAACATGGCGCGCACCATACGCCCACGCGCGAGCGACGGACAAATCACATATTGACGGACGATCGCCGCGCGAAGGTTGCAGACGTGATGCAGCCGTTGCGCCGCGCGAAGGTGCGTTGAGCGTCAAGCCACCCGCGCCTGCGGCAGACCACGAGGTGCCCCCGCCGCCGCGGCGCGACAAGGCCGTCGCGCATCCTCATTGCCTTTTGTCCGTCCCTTCGGCGAGAGTGAGAAACCGCAATTGCCACATGATGGAACTGTAGCTTGCCATGAATGACGTTCTGACCGACCTGGCCGCGCGCTTGGGCCAGAAGATCGCGCTCGTCGACGACCGCCCCGCCATGGACGGCCGCCCCGCGCGCATCGTCAAATGGACCTTCGCCGAACTCGAGGCCAATGCGAACCGCCTCGCGCGGCTTCTGATCGAACGCGGCGTGAAGCCGAAGGACCGGATCGTCAGCTGCGGCCAGAACTCGTGCTGGATCGTCGCGATGTCGAACGCGGTCAGGAAGATCGGCGCCGTCGGCGTGCCGCTCAACTACCGCCTGACGCCGGAAGAGGCGACCTATGTCGTCGACAATTCCGACGCCGTTGTCGTCTTCGCCGACGCGGAGTTCGCGAACCTCTTCGCCACGATTGCCACGGGCACGCCACAAGTGCGCGAGACGCTGATCTTCGACGGCCCGCCCGCACAAGGCCAAACCCGCGTCGAGCCGCTTCTCGAAAAGCAATCGGCCGCGCCGCCCGAGTTGAAGGAGCCCGCGGGCGAGCCGATGACGATGATCTATACCTCGGGCACGACCGGCAAGCCGAAGGGCGCGGTGCGCTCGTCCCTCGGCAACCCGCAACAGTCGGCGGCACTCTGGGCGGAGATCGGCTATCTGGAGGACGACGTCTACATCACGACCGGCCCGCTCTATCACTCGGGGCCCGGCGGCTTCCTCGCCATTGCGCATCGCCTGGGAAACACAGCCGTCCTTCAGCACAAGTTCGACGAGGAAGATTGGCTGCGGCTCGTGCAAACCTACCGCGTCACCACGACGTTCGCCGCGCCGACGCCCATCCGCCGCATCTGCCAAGTGCCGGAGGAAACGTTTCGTCGCTACGACGTGAGTTCGATGGCGCGCATGGTCGCCAACGCCGCGCCGTGGTCATATGCGTTGAAGAAACTCTATCTCTCGCGCTTTCCCACGAACTCGCTGTTCGAGGTCTATGGGTCGACCGAACTTGGCGTGAACACGCTGCTGCGGCCGGAACACCAGCTTTCGAAGCCCGGCTCGTGCGGCAAGCCCGCGCCCGGCGTCGAGATCCGCTTGTTCGACGATAGCGGCAAAGCCGTCATCGCGCCGAACGTCGAAGGCGAACTCTACGTGCGAAGCGCCAATATGTTCTCGACCTATCACAAGGCACACGACAAGTTCATGGCCGAGCGCCGCGACGATTGGCAGACGGTGGGCGACATCGCCTACTACGACGAGGAAGGCTTCTACTATATCTGCGACCGCAAGAAGGACATGATCATTTCCGGTGGCGTGAACATCTACCCAGCCGAAATCGAAGCGGCGTTGGAGCATCACCCCGACATCAACGACGTCGCCGTCTTCGGCATCCCGGATGAGGAATGGGGCGAAGCCGTCCACGCCATCGTCGTCGCCCGTCGCGGCGTGAACCTGACCAAAGACAAGATCATGGCCTACGCGCGCGAACACCTTGCAGGCTACAAAGTCCCGCGCTCCATCTCGTTCTTGGATGAAATCCCGCGTACCGGGTCAGGCAAGATCCTGAAACGCGAACTCAGGAAGCCGTTTTGGGAAGGCCGCAAGTCGCGGGTGTGATGCCCTGCGCTTAGCCTACTCTCCCTTCGGCGCCATCGCGGGCGTGGCCACGTTCGCGGGCTTGTCGGTGGGCTGGCTGGTGCTGGACGAGGATTGCGTGTCGGCGGTCAGTTCGTTCTTGCCGGCCTTCTCGGCCAACTCGGCCGCGAGCTCGGCCTGCAATTTGGCGTTGCGCCGCATCGCGCGCGTGCATTGGCTGACGTATTTGGACTTCGGCATGCCGGCTGGCACCGTGCCGCCTTCCTTCTCGACGTTGTAACGCTCAACGCAAATCTTGCTCGCTTTCTTGTAGTCGAAGGCCGTCGCCGGCGTCGCCAGAACCGCAAGACCGAGAGCCACCGCGGCCAGATAACGAACGTCGCGCGTCACCAAACTTCCTCCATGGCGTTGAGACGCGGGCAATTCACCCATTGCGCGCGTCGAAATCAAGAGAGAACAAACCCGAAAAATTCGATCCGCGATTACGCAGGTTCTGCGTAGCTTTCGCCTTCGCGCCGCCCACCGCTCATGCCGAAGATGAGCGCCGCGGCAAGCACGAGCCCGATCAGCACCATCAGCCAAAGCGGAAAACCGCCGATATTCGCGTTCATCATGGCTTGAAGTTGCCCGATCGAGATCTCGGGCATCCACGATGTCGACGACGGCGTGTTCGTCGGCGCTTGCTGCACGGGCGCCGTCGGCGGCGGCAGATCGGCGACCGAAACATTCGATGACGCTTCGCCCACCGGGGGAGTTTCTGCAGTCGTCGTTGCGGTCGAGTCGGTCACCGCGCCTGTTGCCGCTTCGGATGCGGTCGTCGTCGTATCGACGGCGACCGTCGCGGCCGGCGATTCAGCGATGGGCGTCGCAACAGGTGCAGGACGCGGTGCGGCCGCGACGACCGGTTCGTCGTCGGGCACGATCGGCCCGCGAACGACGCGCCTCTCGACCGGCGCCGTCAGGATCGAAGTCGAAGGCGGCGCCGCCGCTTCCGGCGGCTTCGCCGTTTCGCACGCGGCCAAAACGACGCCGGCAACGATCAACGCAACATACTTGGCAGTCATGGGGCTCTCCGCACCGAGAATCGCCAATCCCCGCACATCAAGATTAGCGACGAACGGCGCGCGCGTACCACTTACGCACGAATGCAATCGCAAACGGCCACAACCGCACGCACTTAACTTTATCGAGTGTGCCCGCCGCAACACGATAAGGCCAGCAAAACCGCCCCGGTTTCGTGAACGCGCGACGACAAGGCCGCCTTTTCAACGCCACGACCCGCGTTAAGCTTGGTTTCGGTATGCACTCTTTGGGGGGAGACTGCATTGCGCCGCCTGATCATGCTTGCGCTCGTGATGACCGCTGTTTGGCCGACGAGCATCGCGCGCGCAGGCGATCCGCCCGCTGATTTCACCGGCGTCTATCTAGGCCTTTCGACCGGTTACGGCTTCGGCGCCACCGGCGACTGGTGTTACTGCTCGCCCTTGCCCGTGGCGGCGAGCGCAGTCGGCGGCGAAGGCGGCATCGTGATCGGCGGTGAAGCGGGCTACGGCATGCGTGTCGGTCCTCTCGTCGTGGAGGCCGGCGCACGCGCCTCTTATGCCGACGTTCGCTTCTTCGAGTACCCGTGCGTCGCGGGCCTGGCATGCAGCGGCGAACTCGCCTGGCTCGGCGAAGCGCAGATGAGCGCAGGGCTCGCGTTCGGCGACATCTTGGTTACGGGCGGCGTCGGCTACGCGGTCGGCGACGTGCACGCCAACATCGGCTCGGCACCCACGGACACGTCCACGCATGAGGGCCACGTGCTGACCGCGCGCATCGAACAGGGCATGAGCGACGGTTGGCGCATGGGCTTCGAGTACCGCTATTACGACATGTCGGGCACGAACGACCTCGCCGGCGCGCCGGTCGATTTCGACTGGAATGCGCAGTCGGCCGCGTTCGTCATCCGCTACGAGCTGCCGAACTAGCCTGAACAGTCAGCCGGTTCCAGCCGTTGATCATCATGATCGCGACCGTCAGATCCGCGACTTCCTTTTCGGAGAACGAGCCACGCACCTCTTCATAGACGGCGTCGTCCGCATGTCCGTTCGTGATGTCGGTCAACGCCTCCGTCCACGCCAACGCCGCCCGCTCCCGCGGCGTGTACATGACGGATTCGCGCCACGCATCGAGAAGATAGAGACGTTGCTCGCTCTCCCCGCCTGCCCGCGCGTCCTTCGAATGCATGTGCAGACAATAGGCGCACCCGTTCATCTGCGACGCTCGCATTTTGATGAGATGCAGAAGCGAATGCTCGATCCCGGACCCGTGCAGGTATTTCTCGACCGCCAGCAGCGCCTGGATGCCTTCGCCCACCAGCGCATAAGGATTCAATCGCGTCTTCATGGGGTTTGTCTCCTTTCCAATAGGCTCGGAATAGGTGACGCGCGGAGGGTCGGCCCTGTGACAGTTCCCTCATACCACCGCCCCCAAATCGGTTCGCTTGACGACGAATATATGCACAAATACACATATACACCATGGTGCATTTTCAGATGTTCGAGACTTTGGCCGACCCGACGCGCCTCCTCATTGTGGAGTCGCTGTGCGGGGGCGAACGGCCCGTGTCCGAGATCGTCGAGCGCGCGGGAATCCATCAATCGGGCGTTTCGCGCCATCTGCGCATTCTCCACGAGGCGGGCTTCGTCACGGTCAGGCCGGAGGGACAGCGCCGCTATTACGCGCTGAGGCCGGAACGGTTCCGCGAACTCGATGAATGGGTCGCGAAATACCGCGGCCTTTGGGAAGCACGGCTCGATCGCTTCGGCGCCGCGCTTGAACGCCGGCGCACCGCACTCAAAGACACATCGAAAGGACGACGCAAATGAACGCAGCCAATGCCGGCCGGCCCAACGTCGTCGTGGAACGCACATACCAAGCGACCGTCGAGGAGCTGTGGTCGCTATGGACCACGAAGGAGGGGTTCGAGTCCTGGTGGGGACCCGTCGGCTTTCGCGTGGACGTGCACGAGATCGATCCGCGGGTCGGCGGTGCGTTGCGCTACGACATGATCGCCGACGCCCCGGAACAGATCGCCGCCATGAAGGCGATGTGCCAGCCCGCGTCGCACAAGACGCACGGAACCTTCACCGCGGTCGAACCGATGAAGCGCCTGGAGCTCACGCACGTCATCGACTTCCTGCCGGGCGTGAAGCCCTACGACAGCACGATGGTCGTGGAATTCTTCCCCTCCGGGAACCGCGTGCGCATGGTCGTGACCTTCAGCCCGATGCACGACGAGAGCACCTCGAACATGCAGAAGGAGGGCTTCGCGAGCCAGCTCACCAAACTCGATCGGCGCTTCGGAACCTGACGGCTATTTCTTCGCCGCCTCGATCAGCGCGCGCATGGCCCAGCGCCGCACCTTCTGCGCGCCGGCGTTGTCCATCTGCAGCACGTCGCGGAAGACGATCATCGCTTCCGGTCCCTCGAAAAGGGCCAGCGCGGCCTTGAGCTTCTCAAAGTCGGCCGGCCTGAAGGTCGATCTCGCAGGCGCGAGCGCCGCCTCGATCAACGGCGAGCGGCGATCCTGGCGCACCGGCATGTCGGGGCCGTCGCCCTTCGCCCGCTGCTGCAGCGCATTGGCGAGCATCAGCCTGAGCGGCACTTCGTTCGCCGCGATCATCGCATGCAGCGCCGCGTCGACCTTCTCCATCCGCTGCACGGGATCGTCGCCCGTCTTCGCGCCGAACACCGCCGCCGCGTCCGGCACCTCGACGTCGACCGACGCCTCGACGAGCAGCGCCTCCGCGCTCGGGAAATAGCGATAGGCGGTCGCGCGCGAGACGTTCGCCTCGTCCGCGACCTCTTCGAGCGTCGGCGTCCGGCCTTGCTTGAGCAGACTGTCGGCGGCCACGAGCAAATCCTTGCGCGTGCGCCGCCGCTGTTGCCAGCGCCCGCTCTTCTCTGCCGCGGCAGCCATCAGTTCTGCGACAATTGCTGCTGGATCGCGGCGAGATCGATCCACACGTTCTCGCCGGCGATGTCGCCCGAAGGCGAAAACTTGATCACGT
>QKCS01000063.1 GCA_003246795.1 Alphaproteobacteria bacterium | reverse complement strand
TGCGCCTCTCCGCGCCCATGATCTATTCGCTCGACGATTGGGTGCCCGGCCGCATCACGACCTTGGAGGTCATGCCCTCCGTCCGCCTCTTCGGCGACAACGACGACAGTTTCGGCGAAACGGTTTCCCAAGACCCGCTCTTCGCGGTCGAAGCGCATCTGACGCGCGACCTCACGAAGGACGCGTTCATCTCGCTCGACTACACCTGGCTCGGCGGCGGCGACAGCACCTTCACCGACAACGCGACCGGCACCTACGCCGGCTCACAGAACGGCATCGACGCGCAGCTGCTGGGCGGGACCTTGGGCTACACGATCAGCGACCACTGCCGCCTCTACGCCAGCCACATGCAGACGATCGCCGAAAGCAGCGACCCCGTGGAGCTGAAAGGCTCGCTGACGAAAATCCAATTGGTGTGGAGCTGGCACGACGTGCTCGAGAAGCGCCAGGACTTCCTCGACTAGCCGCGCATGCGGGTGCGACGCCGGACGCCGGACCGGCGCCGATGCGATCCGGCGGCCTTACGCGGCGCGCGCGACGGCGAGCGCGTTGCGTATGGCTTTCTTCAGCACGTCTTTCAACGCTTCGCCGGCGGCATAGTCCGGCGCGCTCGCCTCGCAAACCGCCGCGCTGAGCGCGGGCTGAACGTAAATGACTTTCCACGGCGGCGGCAGCACGGCATGCAACGCCTCGCCGGAACTGAGTGCCCCCCTGAGAGCAACGACCTGCCTGATCAACATGGCAGCTTCCCCTTGCGTTACGTCTGCCAAGTGTATTCGAGCAATGCTAATAACTTCGAAACAACCTGAACGCCGGGGCAACCATGCGCGCACCGCCCGCGACCGCAATCGTTACGCATCCATGAAGACTGCCCCGCCCTTCTGCGCCGGACCGCGCGCGTGCGACCATCGCCCATGCCGGAGTCCTTGATCGTGGGCCGCATCTGGATCATCGCGGGCGCCTTCGCCGCGCTCGGCGTCGCGGCGTTGGCCGTGGCGTTGAGCGGCGCGTTCGGCGCGAAGGAACCCGCCTCCACCGAAAGCTGCTGGAAAGCGGGCGCGCCCGAACGCGCGGCGGTGCCCGCGGGCGCCTTCACGATGGGCGCAAACGATCAGTACCCGGAGGAAGGACCCACGCAACGCCTCGCGGTCGAGCCCTTCGACATCGACACGCACGAAGTCACCAACGCCGCGTTCGCCCGCTTCGTCGCGGCGACCGGCTACGTGACGAGCGCCGAACGCGCGACCGAGCTCGGCTTCAAGGCGCCGGGCTCGGCCGTCTTTACGGGGACATCATGGGGCTTCGTCGAAGGCGCAAGCTGGCGCCATCCCGACGGCCCCGCCTCCACCATCGAAGGCCGCGACGACGACCCCGTCGTCCAAGTCTCGCTCGAAGACGCGCGCGCCTACGCGGCATGGGCGCACCGCGCGCTTCCCACCGAGACGCAATGGGAATACGCCGCGCGCGGCGGCCTCGACGGCAAAGAATACGCCTGGGGCGACGCGCTCACCCCCGCGGGCACGTTCATGGCCAACACCTGGCAAGGCGTCTTCCCGCTCGTCGACACCGGCGACGACGGCCACACCGGCCGCGCGCCCGTCGGCTGCTACGCCGCGAACGGCTACGGCCTCCACGACATGATCGGCAACGTCTGGGAATGGACGGCCGATCCGTACTATCCCGCGCACCGCGTCGACGCGGCCGCCAAGCGCGCGGCGCCGAACGGCTTCGACCCGCGCCAACCCGACATGCCCGTCGGCGTAATCAAAGGCGGCTCGTATCTGTGCGCCGCCGACTACTGCCGCCGCTACCGCCCCGCCGCGCGCCACGCCCAAGACACCGGCCTCGGCACCAACCACATCGGCTTCCGCACGGTGAGCATGCAACAGAACCCGAGTGGAGAGGAATGAGCTGCGGAAGGCGCGGAACCACGGGCCGGTCTGTCCGCGCACTCCGCGTGATCATCACCGCAGCGGCAGCACCAGCCGTCTGAAAACATTGGCCCGCGCGGTGACCGGCTCGTCGTAATCGTCGGGCACCTGGTCTTCGAAGATGAAGAAGACCGTCATGTCATAGAGCGCGTGGGCGATGATCGCGGGCCACAGCGATCCGCTCGCCACGACGCTGAGCGCCGCGACCGCGCCGAAGACGGTCGACCCCACGGTCCACGTCAGACCGTATCCCGCGTGACCGACACCGAACGCTAGACTGCTGAGCGCGGTCGCGATCACCAAGTCCCCGCTCAGATCGAGCAGAAGGACGAAAAGCACGCCGCGGAAGATGAACTCCTCGCAAAAGCCCGCGGTCGGCGAGACGACGCTCACCCAGGTGAACCGCTCGATCAGCGTCCGCGGGCGCATCGCGATCATGACGGGCGACGTCGTTTCGCCGGCCCAGTCCGAGATGCGGTCGCTCACCCCGCCAATCACCGTGAAGACGCCGAAGAGCAGCGCGGTCGTGACGGCGATCGTGCCGAGATCCGCCACGTCCGGCCAAAGCCCGATGTCGATGAGCAGGTCGGCAAGCGCATGCGCATCGCCCGTCGCCTCTCTGAGCACGCGGACCAGAAGGACGAATCCGACGAGACCGACGTGAAACGCGATGTATTCGAAATAGCTCGCGAGCCGCGCCTGCCCGACGCCGCGAAACAACGCACCCGTTCGTATGGCGACGGCGAACGTCACCCACAGCGCGACGACGGCGGCGATCACCGGCGCCCACGCGCCTATCCCCGCCATCACCCAAACGAGCCACTCGTACGCAACTTGAAACGTCACGCGCCCTTTGCCCCGAGGCTCAGCTAAGCCGACGGCGGCGTCACACCTCAAGCATAACGCGCGCCGCGCCCCGCGCGAGAATTTGGACGACGCCCGGAATCCGCGAGCGTGCTACAACGCGGCCCGTCTGAAGGAGACGCGATGAAAGGCTACGGACCCGAAACCTTCGGCCGCCTGAACGCCGCCGATTACGATGCGCTGCACGACCCGGGCACCACGGAGGCCGCGGTCGAGTTGTTGGCGTCGCTCGCAGGACGCGGCCGCACGCTGGAGCTTGCGATCGGCATCGGCCGGCTCGCGCTGCCGCTCGCGCGCCGCGGCGTTGCCATCGAGGGTCTCGACGCCTCGCCCGACATGGTCGCCCGCCTGCGCGCGAAGCCCGGCGGCGACAAGATCAAGGTCGCGATCGGCGACATGGCCGAAATCGCCGTCGACGGCACGTTCGACTTCGTGTTCCTCGCCTTCAACGCGTTGTTCAACCTGACGACGCAGGAAGCGCAAGTCCGCTGCTTCGCCCGCGTCGGCGAGCGTTTGAATCCGGGCGGCGCATTCCTGGTCGAAACGTTCGTGCCCGACGTCGCGCGGTTCAAGGACGGCGCGATCGTCCGCCCGATGGCGGTCGATTTCAACGGCGTGACGTTGGAGACCGGGCTGCACGACCCCATCGCCCAGCGCGTGGACTATCAATACATCCGCCTCGACGCCGGCGGCATGCGCCTGACGCCGTTGCCGATGCGCTATGCATGGCCGTCGGAGATCGACCTGATGGCCCAACTCGCGGGCCTCGCCCTCGAAGAACGCTGGGGCGGATGGGACCGCGCGCCCTTCACCGCCAAAAGCGAGATGCACGTCTCGCTCTACCGCAAGCCCGCGTGATCGCCGTGTCCCGCCTGCGCGTCGTCGACGATCCGAGCACGGACGATCTCGCCGCGCTCGACGAACGGATCTACGCCTTCAACGTCGCAGCGACCGGCATCGACGACGGACGCCTGCTTGCGATCTTCGAAAAGGACGCGGCCGGGAACTTGATCGCGGGTTTGAGCGGCCACACCTGGGGCGGCACGTGCGAGGTCAAATTGCTCTGGGTCGCCGAGGCCGAACGCGGCAAAGGCCGCGGCAAGGCCATGCTCGCCGCCGCCGAAGCCGAAGCGCGCACGCGCGGCTGCGCGCAGATCGTGCTCGCGACCCACGCGTTCCAGGCGCCGGGCTTCTACGCCAAGCTCGGCTACCAGGAAGTCGGCCGCATCCCCGACTATCCGCGCGGCCACGCCAACATCTGGCTGACGAAGAAGCTCTAACCGCGCGCAACGAAGTCAGGAGGGATCGTGCCGGTTTGACGACATATCGAGTGTGAGCAGCGTGTAGATCAAGGTCGTGAGCCGACTGAAGGCGGACCAATCGTCTTCCGTGAGAGCCGGAAAGGCGGCCGCAACCGTTTCAGGCATCGGTGCGTCCTCGATGGCATGCGCAATCTCGCTGAACGGCAAATCGCGCTCGCGAAGCTTCAGGCCGATCTCGGATCCGACGGCGCCGACTTCAATCAGCGCGGCGCAGTTCAGATTGTCGGGCGTTTCGGAGGCGAAATCGAGCAGCGCCCGCCGCAAGCGCGCGGTCGAATCCTCGGCGCCGGCGTCACCCTCGGCGACGTCGCTTAGCGCCCGAAGAAACCGCGCACGCGTCAACGGTGCATCGCTCATGGCTGCCTTCGGTCCACTCTAGCCCCTGCAGAACGCGGCGATGTCGCGCGCGGTGTCGTAGCTGATGTCGGGGCAGGCGATCGCGAAGAGCTCCACGCCGTGCGTCGTTCCCATGGACTGCCTGCAGCGCGCCTTCACGCCGTTCTTCAGCAGAAGACGATAGAAGTTGATGCCTTCGTCGCGCAGCGGATCGCATTCGTTCACATGAATGACCGTCGGCGGCAGACCCTTCACGTCGTCGTCGCCCGCAAAGCCCGGCCACGCCAGCGGGTCGCGCGCCTTGAACGCGTCGATCCCATAGGCCATCGCGCCGCGATTGTTGTGCAGCTCCAGAAGAATGCCGTTGTTCTCGGTGGACGACGGGTTCTGCGGCAGCGGCCATTGGCCCGCGATATAGGGACAGAGCGCGTAAAGACCCTTGATCGCGCCGAGGTCGCCGTCGCGCTTCAGTTTCATGCCGCTGGCGAGCGTCAGGTTCCCGCCGCCGCTCTCGCCCGCGATGATGATGCGCTTCGGATCGATCTTGAGCTGCGCCGCGTGGCTCGCGACCCAGCGCAGGCCCGAGACGCAATCGTTGAGCCCCGCCGGATAGGGCGCGACCTCCGGCGCCGACGACGGCGTGACGCAGTTGCGGAAGTCGACCATCGCGACCGCGACGCCTTGCGCCGCCAAGATGCGCCCCCACGCTTTGTACATGCCGTCGAAGCACGACATGATCTGCATGCCGCCGCCGTGGATGTAATAGACGCAGGGCAGCACGTCGGACGTGTCCGACCGGATGTAGTGAATCTTGATCGTGTTGCCGTTGGGCTCGGAGCGGAAGGTCTCGGTCGCAAAGGTGAGGCCGCGCGACGGCGCGACGTCTTCGTTGTCGCACATCTGCATGAAGGCGGCGACCATGGCGCGGCGCTGCTGCGCCGCCGCCGAGTTCTCCGCCGCCAGAAGCTGTTCGCGGTTGTCGACATCGCCCGCCGGCGCCAGATCGGGCGCGGCCCCCAGCATCGCCTTGATGCGGGGATCGATGCGCGGGTCGTTGACGATCTTCGAAGCCATGGCCGGGATCCTTTCAATATGGAGCGACTTCCACGATACGCTGGTTCGGCGACGATGACATCCGCCTTCAAGCCCCAGCCGTATCAGGGCAAGTGCCACTGGGCGGGATCGCGGCGAAGTCGAGGCAGGCGTCTAGAAGTAAGACCACCCGTACTTTCGAGGCGCCTTTCAGCCTCCGTCTCCAATTCGGGAAACATCTCAAACACCGGGCCTCGCAACCCGCTCATTAGCTCGTCTACAGAACTTAGGATAGTGGCGGCAGTTTCTCGTATTCCGCTCCGCTGCAGTGCTCTTTGACCAGCGGCGCCAGATCGCCAACCTCCCTGGCGCATCGGGTGGCGGTCATCACGATCATCAGGGCAATGTCCTTATCCATGAACGGTTCTCCTCAGAGCACGTAATCGTCAACATTATCGGGCAAATGGGGCCATGCAATCCGCTTGAACACTTCGATGACCGGGCGAAGCCTTTCCTTGTCTCCACAATTGCCGGCCACGATGTGATAACTGCCTTGAAACACCGCTTCGACGACATCCAGCGTTCCATCACCGCAAACCTGCATGACGTCGATCCCGTCGGGCGTTGCGCGATGCACCGTGGTCGGCAGATTCCAGAAGTCGATATGGGATAGCG
>QKCS01000034.1 GCA_003246795.1 Alphaproteobacteria bacterium | reverse complement strand
GAGCCAGTGGTGGACGCGAACGTTGACGCACTGACAATGAGCCGCGTTGTTCTGCGTCCAGTTTCGCCCGCCGATCTCCGCCAGTTGACCCGCATGGCGATCGCCTTCAACGACGAGGATGGCCATCCGCTGTCCGCCGCCAGTAGGCGGGCCGTGAAGATGCTTTGCGCGGGCACGCCACACGGTTTGGCTTTCATGATCGAACGAGGCGGCCGGCCGGTGGGTTACGTCGTCGTCGGGCTTGGCTTCAGTATCGAGTACGGCGGAGTCGACGGGTTCTTGGACGAGTTCTATGTCGAAGAGGCGGATCGCGGCGCCGGCGTCGGCTCGGCCCGCGTTGCGGCAACTGCACATCCTGGCGCGGCGTTTGAAGATCCAGGCGCTGCATCTTGAGGCGATGCCGAAGAAAGACCGTGCCGCGCAGCTTTACCGTCGGCTCGGGTATCGACTGTCGGAGCGGCGTCTCATGTCGAAGCGGCTCTGAAGGTCTGGGTCTTCAAAGCTTCGCCATTAGGGCCGCGTAGAGCGGATTCGCCGGCGTAAAGACATAGTCGGCCTTGTGCGCCGTGACGGCGCCTTGCGCGCCCGTGCCGCGCAAGAGCGCGACGGCGGCCATTAGATTCGCTTCCGGCACCAGGATCGCCGCTTCGCCCGCACCATTACCGATGGCGGTTTTCGACAGGACGCGCGCGCCGAGGCTGCGTTCCAGCGACGGCAGCGCGGCTTCGACACCGGCGTCCATGCGGATGCGCAGGATCTGTGCGCTCTTCGCCAGCGCGCGGGCGGCGACACGTTCCAGGAGGCCGAAGGCCGCCTGGCGCGCGCCGTTCGACCAGTAGGCGCGCAAACTCGCGGCGAGGACGGCTTGGCTTTCAAGAATGCGGCCGTCGTCCAGGACCTTGAGTTCGTTCGCGGCGAGCGTCGCGCCCGTCGTCGTGATGTCGACAATCGCCTCCGCCGTGCCCGCTGCCGGCGCGCCTTCTGTCGCGCCCAAGCTTTCGACGAGGCGGTAGTCGGCAATGCCGTGCCCGGCAAAGAAGTCCCGCGTCAGATTCAGATACTTGGTCGCGACGCGCAGGCGGCGGTGGTGACGCAGGTGAAACGTCGCCGCCACGTCGTCGAGGTCGGCCATGGTCGAAACGTCGATCCACGCGCGCGGCACGGCGACGACGACGTTGGCGCGGCCGAAGCCAAGCTTCTCGACGACATGCGTATGATCGGCTGCGCCATGTTCGCGCAAGAGGTCTTCACCGCTGATGCCGAAGTGGACGCGGCCGGCACGCAACTCGTCCGCGATCTCGGCCGCCGACAGCAGCGACACGATCACGTCGTCCACGCCATTCAGCGACGCGATGTAGTCGCGATTCCCCCGCGACTGGGCGACATGCAAACCCGCGTCGGCGAGGAACGCGAGCGTTTGTTCCTGCAGGCGGCCCTTCGATGGGATCGCAAAGTTCAGAACGGTCATGCGCCGCCCCCTTGCGTGCGCCGCGCGGCGAGCAAACGCTCGCCGTAGACCGCGAGACCGACGGCGGGCACGGGCTTCGGCGCGCCGAGCGCGGTCAGAAGCGTGTCGTAACGGCCGCCGCCCGCGACCGGTTTGTCGCCCGCGTTGGCGCGGAACTCGAAGACGAAGCCGGTGTAGTATTCCATTTGCCGGCCGAACTGTGCGGCGAAGATCGCGCGCGGCAGCTTGAACCCGTGGCGCTCGATGAGGCCGAGGCGGCGTTCGAGCGCGGCGATCGGCTGGTCGAGCGAGACCGAGGCCGCGCGCGCAAGCTTGTGCAGCGCGTCGACCGCCTGATCGGCGGGGACCTTCACGGCAAGGAAGGAAGAAATCAGCTCGGCCGCTTCGCGCGGCAGGCGCGCAGACGAGGCGTCGGCTGCCTGTTCGAGGAAGCGTTCCGTGATCTCTTCCATCGTGCGCGTGCCGACGTGGCGGCTACCGCCGAGCGCCAACGCATCGCGCAGGACGGCGCGCGCCTCGCCGGCCGGCAGCGCGCCGACATGCGCGAGGAAGGCATTGGCGGACGCGGCCTCGCCCGTCAGCCGCTTGAACAGTTCGCCCATATAAGACGGGCGCCAGACGTGGCGGCGCAGTCGCTCGGCCCATTGCGGTTGGATGCCGAGCGTATCCAAGAGTCCCGCGAAGATTCCGAGATCGCCGACCATGACTTCGACGTTCTTCAAACCCGCCTGCGCGAGTGCGTTGTCCGTCAGGATCAACGCCTCGGCGTCGGCCGCGGCGGGGTTCACGCCGGTGATGTTCTCGACGCCAGCGTGGAAGCTTTGACCCGGACGGTCCGGCGTTTTCGGATCGTGGCGGAAGACAGGACCCGCGTAACACAGCTTCAACGCGCGGTCGGCCAGGGGGACGCGCGCGAGATAGGCTTGGCAGGTCGGGATCGTGAGATCGGGACGAAGACAGAGCTCTGTGTCGTCCGGGCCTGTGAAGACGTAGGTGCGGCGGCGCAGCTCCTCACCCATGCGGTCGAGGAACGCGTCGGCGGGCTGCACAATCGCGGGTTCGATGCGTTCGGCGCCGTAGGTCTTGAACACGCCGAGCAAGGTCGCCGCCTGCGCGTCGAGAGCCGCGATCGTGTCGGCGTCGTAAGGCGGCACGGCGATCATCAGCGTGCGCTCTGCGAGGCCAGGATCTTCTTCACGGCGGCAACGAGTTCGCCGCGCGGCACGGTGACTTGCGCCTCGCCGCCCTTGGCCCAGGCGTCGCGGTCCTTGATCTCCTTCGCGCGTTCGGCGCCGAGTTGAAGGTCCTTCAGCGTCACGACGCCCTTCGCGCGTTCGTCGCCGCCTTCGATGACGGCGACAGGGCTTCCGCGCTTGTCGGCGTATTTGAGCTGCGCCTTCATGCCGGACGTGCCGGCATAGACCTCGGCGCGAATGCCCGCCGCGCGCAGTTCCTTGACCATCGCGAAGTAGTCGGGGGTGGCGGCGCGATCCATAACTAGGACGACGACGGGCGGCGTGGCCGCTGCCGATGCGTCAAGCCCCTTCGCCGCCAGAGCCGCTTGCAGTCGGCTGACACCGATCGACACGCCGGTCGCCGGAACCTGAACGCCTTTAAAGCGCGTGACGAGATCGTCGTAGCGACCGCCGCTTGCGATCGAGCCGAAACGGACGAGCTGGCCGTCGTCGTTCGTCACCTGAAACGTCAATTCGGCCTCGACGACGGGACCCGTGTAGTACGCGAGGCCGCGAACGACTGAGGGCTCGAATCCGACCCGCGCAGATTCATAACCGCATTGACCCAAGATCGCGTCGATCTCGCGCAACTCCGCGACGCCCGCCCGCCCCTCTTCGCTGTTGCCCACGAGACGTTCGAGTTCGCCGCAGACGGCGCCACGATCGTCGCCGCCGGCTTGCGTGAACGCGACGACGCGCGCGATGGAGTCTGGTGCGAGGCCCGCGCCTTTCGTGAAGTCGCCGGACTCGTCCTTGCGGCCCGCGCCCAGCAACAGTCGCACGCCGTCGACGCCGAGGCGATCGAGCTTGTCGATCGCGCGTAAGACCGTCAGGCGCTTTGCTTCGTTGTCAGCGCCCTGCAATATGCCGATCGACTCCAAGACGCCATTCAGGATCTTGCGGTTGTTGACCTTGACGACGTAGTTGCCGGCGAGACCCAAACGCTCCAGCACGTCGCAGAGCATCATGTAGCCCTCCGCGTCGGCGGCCATGGAGGCCGTGCCGACCGTGTCGGCGTCGAACTGCGTGAACTCGCGAAAGCGGCCGGGGCCCGGCTTTTCGTTGCGGAAGACCTGACCGACCTGGTATCGGCGGAAGGGCTTCGCCAGTTCGTCGAAACGTTCGGCGACGAAGCGCGCCAGCGGCGCGGTCAGGTCGTAGCGCAGCGACAGCCATTGCTCGTCGTCGTCGCGGAAGGCGAAGACGCCTTCGTTCGGGCGATCCTGATCCGGCAGAAACTTGCCCAGCGCGTCGGCGAATTCGATCGACGGCGTTTCGAGCGGGTCGAAGCCGTAGGCCTCGTACACATCGCGGATCGTGTCGAGCATCTGGCGCTCGGCCGAAAGCTCCGCCCCGAGCCGGTCGCGGAAGCCGCGCGGCTTTTCGGCAGGCGTTTTTTTCGGTTTCTCGTTCGCCATGTCGTCCGATCGGCGCGCCTTCAATGACTCAACGCCGCCCCACGTGTCGTGGAGCGGCGTTGGTATCGCAGTCCCGGTGCGCCAGCAAGGCGCGATCAGGCGTTAACGCAGGCTCAGTTTCCGCCGCCATTCGCGGGCGGCGGGGTTTGCGGGGTCGCGTTCTCCATGGCGTAGGCCGCCTGCGCGAGACTGAGGACGTAGGCGCGGATCGCCTTCACGTCGTCTTCGTCGATCTGATCGCGGAACGACGCCATGCCGTTGTGCGCGCGTTCGCCTTCGAGCACGATCTCGTCGTAGCGATCAAAGGTCTCCGGCGCGGAGTAGCGCAGGTCGGGCACTTCGCCGGCGCTCATCGCGAGGAAGCCGTGGCACACGGCGCAGAAGCGATGGAACGTGCTCTCGCCCTTGGCGATGGTCGCGGCGCTCGCGGTCTGCTCGGGCGGCTTTTCCATCGGCGGGCGCGGCGTCGCTTGCGTCTCGATCGTCTTCTGTCCGCCGAGCTTGAAGGCGAAGATCTTGCCGTAGTTGCCGTATTTCTGGATCGCCGTCGTGGGCTCGGGGGCGAACGCGATCACCGCGCCGCCCCAACCGGCCTCAACCACCACGTATTGTTCGCCGTCGACCATGTAGGTCACGGGCGGGGCGATGATGCCGGTCTTGGCGTCGATCTGCCAAACCTGTTCGCCGCTGTCGGCCTTCCAAGCCGTGAACATGCCGTCGCCCGAGCCCTGGAAGACGAGGTTGCCCGCGGTCGTCAACACGCCGCCGTTCCAAAACGTTGGATGCTTGGCGCGCCAGACTTCCTTTTGGCCAATCGGATCCCAGGCGACGATCCAGCCTTCCGCGGGCGGCAGAGGTTGGCCGCTTGCGATCGCCGCCACGGTCAGTTTGGCGATGCCGCCGAAGTCGAGGCCGGTGTTCCAGACGCCGGGCTTCACCTCGCGTTTCTTGTCGGCCATGTAGAGCTGCGGCGTCAGCTGAACCGGGATGTAGGTCAGCTTGGTCTGCGGGTTGAACGCCATCGGCTGCCAGTTGTGACCGCCGTGGGGTGACGGCTGGATCATCTTCGGCCCCTTGTCGTAGGCGAACGCCGGGTCTTCGATCGGGCGGCCCTTCGCGTCGAGGCCCTTGGCCCAGGTCACCGGGATGTAGTTCTGGCCGGAGATGAAACCGCCCGTCTCGCGGTCGATCACATAGTAGAAGCCGTTCTTCGGCGCCTGCATGATGACCTTGCGGGTCGCGCCGTTGATCTCAAGGTCGGCGAGGATCAAATGCTGGGTCGCGGTGTAGTCCCAGTTGTCGCCGGGCGTCGTCTGGAAATACCAGGCCATCTCGCCCGAGTCGGGTTTGATCGCCACGATCGACGACAGATAGAGATTGTCTCCGCCGCCGGGCGACCGCATGTAGCGGTTCCACGGCGAGCCGTTGCCGGTGCCGATGTAGAGCAGATCGAGATCGGGATCGTAGGCCATCGAATCCCAGACCGTGCCGCCGCCGCCGACCTCCCAGTATTTCCAGCCGGTCTTGGCTTCCTTCCAAGTGGGCAGCGCGGCCTTCAGGTGCTGATTCTGCTTGTCGACGGGCACGCGCGGATCGCCCGGCACGGTGTAGAAGCGCCAGAGCTGTTTCCCCGTATCGGCGTCGTAGGCGGTGATGTAGCCGCGCACGCCGAGTTCGGCGCCGCCGTTGCCGATGATCACCTTGTCCTTCACGACGCGCGGGGCGCCGGTGATCGTATAAGGCTGACCGCGGTCGACGGTGTTGATGTCCCACACCGGTTTGCCGGTCTTGGCGTCGAGCGACACCAGGCGGCCATCGAGCGTGCCGACATAGACACGGCCTTTCCACACGGCGACGCCGCGGTTGACAACGTCGCAACAGGCCTTGCGGCCCCATTCGCCGGGGACCTCGGGATTGTAGGTCCAAAGCTCTTCGCCCGTCTTCGCGTCGAGCGCGTAGACCTTGCTCCACGAGCCGGTCGCGAACATCACGCCGTCGACGACGATGGGCGAGGATTCCAGGCCGCGGATCGTCTCGGTATCGT